>JAGGTB010000013.1 GCA_021163965.1 Hadesarchaea archaeon
AGCGTGTAAGCCAGCGCGGCGTGCTCCCTCGTCTGCGGCATTATCCCGTCGTCAGCAGCGACGACGAGGACGGCGGCGTCGGCTTGGCTGGCCCCAGTGATCATGTTCTTGACGAAGTCCCTGTGCCCGGGGGCGTCGATTACCGTAAAGTAGTACTTATCGGTCTCAAATTTCCTGTGGGCCAGATCGATCGTCAGTCCGCGCTCCCTCTCTTCCTTTATAGTGTCCATGACCCAAGCGAACTTGAACGTCTTACCCTTGTCACCCATTTCCTCGAATTTCCTAATGACCGTATCATCGATCAGCCCTTTCTCGTAGAAAGTTCTCCCTACCAACGTCGATTTTCCATGGTCCACGTGCCCTATCGTGACCAAGTTCAGGTGAGTTTTCTCAGCCACTTTAACGCCTCCTCTATCATACTTCCTACTTCTATTAAAAAACCTTTCGCCGGGGTCGAATCCCCGGTATTATGACCTTATTTTTGGAACCAAGGCAGCATCAAAAAACTTTCACCAAACCCTATCTTGCTCCCTTAGCTATCCGCTCTATCTCTTCCTTCCGTTTCACAGCGAAACTCCGGACATCGCCTTTCGAAGCCAACATCAGCTCCTCGGCCAATGCCTCTCCTATTGACTTCTTGCTCCTGAAAGAAGCAGAGTAAGCCCCGCCGGCCAAATTCTTAAGAGCTATGTCGAGCCTTCTCTGGGGAGCCGTATCCACGGCGACGTGATAAGTTATCCCTCCGTAACTTATCCTAGTGGTTTCCTCCCGGGGAGCAGAATTCTGAATCGCATCGATCAGGACTTGGACTGGATTCTTCTTCTCCCTCTTCTCAATTATCTCAAACGCCCTTTTTACGGCGTTGTAGGCCAATTGCTTCTTTCCGCACCCTTTACCCCCCCTAATCACTCTCCCGCCCAACTTCCCAGCTCCCGGTCCAGAGCGCATCACCTTATTGATCAAACGCTCAACTATTGGAACCCCGGCTTTGCCAAACTGTTTATGAGCTTGCCTGCCGCCGGAGTGAAGGACGTAGCCTGGCTCTAGACGTATGTACCGCCGCAGACCGGGATCTTTCACTTCAACTCCCTCCACGGACCACCTATCGAAGTACTTAAATTCCATGCTCCTCACCTAGCTGGTTTCTCCTTGCGGCCCCTAACCAGCTCCTGTAGCGATATTCCGTTTACCATCACAACCTGGTAGCGTACACCCGGTATATCCCCTTTTGCCCGCCCCTTCGCGCCACCTATCCCAGCGATAACCACTTCATCGTGCTCATCGATGAAGTTTATTGCGTTCTCGCCAGGAGCAAAAGCCGTAACTTGGCGCCCATTCTTGATGATTTGAACCCTCACGCATTTCCTAATTGCGGAGTTCGGCTGCTTTGCCTCGACTCCGACCTTCTCCAGAACTATCCCCCTGGCTTGTGGGGCCCCCTCCAGGGGGTCAGCCTTTTCATCCAGACGCAGAACTCTCCGCTTATACTCAGCATCCTTCCACCTAAACCTCTGCCTGCTCCGCCTGAGTTTTCTAGCCGCAAACCCTCCTCTCGCACCCTTACTCACATAGTCCACCCGATTGTAATTAGCATCCGTTTAGTCACATAAAAACTCACACCAAAGAAAGCTCTGAGATCCCATGATGTCTAGCAGCGAGCATTCGCGCTCGCTTGATTTTCCCACCGCCACGACCGACTGCTAGACCTTTGTTCAACTCGTCAATGGAGACATATGCAACTTTTTTCCCCATCTTTTCAACCACCTTTATATCCCGAACCTTAGCGGGAGCAAGCAAATTCTTAATGAATTTCACAGGGTCATCAGAATATTCAACTACCTCGACGCTCTTCCCGATTATCCGCCTCACTCTCCGAATGTTGTTGCCTCTCCTCCCTATCGCTCTTCCTATGCATCCGCTTTCGACCACAAATGTCAGCTTATTTTTCCCATCGCTCATTAAACAATCGCGAACGTTAGCCCCGGTCAGGCTTTCAAACAGCGCTATGTACCGCATCTCCTCAACGCCTAATCTCACGCTCATTTGCTTTCCCCAAGCCTGAGTATACTCGAGTCTCCAGGATCAACTACTGATAACGCAGAAACGGGGAATGGCTTACCACAGGCAAGACCCAAAGCTACATTATCCTTTGGATACGTGTAGACGGACACGCCCGCCAATTTCCCATACCGCTCGATTTTCTCCCTCAGATCCCGAGGATAGTTCGAAGCTAGGACCACTAGCTTGGCATTGCCGAGCTTAACCGCCTTAATCGTTTTGTCTGAACCGATAATTACCTTTCCGCTCCGCACAGCCCGACGAAGCTCCCTATCCACGTCCAACTCTCTCTCCCCTTGCCATCTCTAGCTCCACTGATCCTGTTCCCAATGGGATGGGTTGCCCAGCAATAACGTTCTCGATTATCCCCTTGAGCCTATCCCTCTCTCCCCTGATGCACGCCTCCAGGAGATGCTTCGTGGTAACTTCAAAGGAAGCCCGGGCCAAAACGCTGGCCTTCCCTCCACTTATTCCATGTCTTCCTATTTGCTGTACCTCTCCGCTTGCAGTCATTATATCGGCGACCAACATGACATGCCTCACATCAACATCCAATCCCTGTTCCTCCAAAGTATTGACAGCCTCTTTAATTATGGCGTTGCGAGCAGCCTCAATGCCCAAAACTTTTTCGATTTCCCGAATGTCGTTAGTAGTCGTGCGAGTGGAATCTACCTCGGGCATTTTCAATATCTCCGCCAGATTGGATCCTTCCGTGTAAACAACGTATTTTCCACCCTCCGCCTTTATCACTACCCGGTTAATTCCCTTAACGCCACTAAGTTGCACCTCCTTAGCCTTCATCGCCAAACGGCGCAGATCCGGCAAAGTAGGTGTTCCTGGCTTTATGCGCAATTTGTAACCGTGTGTTATTACCTCTGATTTCAAATTCTCGCTTAGCTTCGAGGCTATCTCGCTTGGAACTAGACCCTTTCTCTTTATGCGGTCGCGGTCGAGAGTCACCACGAACTCCATATTGATTAGATCGGTCTCCGTTTGGGATACCACGTCCTCGAGTGTAACCATCTCAATTTTCCGGGCAAACTCTCTCGCTTTCTCCCTATCCTTAGAAAGCTCACCCTTAAGGTGAATCTCCATCAGCGCAGCGGCAGGTGCCCTCCGGGCGTCCAAGATCTCGATCAACCTTGGAAGACCGAGAGTCACATTCAGCTCGGCAACACCCGCGTAGTGGAAGGTCCTCAGAGTCATCTGGGTGCCCGGTTCACCTATGCTCTGAGCTGCAACGGTACCAACAGGCTCGCCAGGCTCTACGAGGGCATCCACATACGCCTTCTTCACCATTTTTATTATTTTGTCAAGTTTATCCCGCGTAAGCGTCACGTTTTTGGCAACTTTAAGCAGACTGCTTCTCAGATCGTCTACTATTCGCTTCGGCAGTTCCCCCCGAAGCTTGCGAATCTCGGATTCGATCGTCTCGGGAGAAATTCTATCCATCTTAACTCCCACCTACCCCAATCACCTTTTCTATTATTTTATCAACATTAACCGCCTTACCGAGATCTGTGCGCGCTGGATCCACTCTATCCTCCCCGTACTCAAATTGAATTATGTGGCCATGATCATCACGCACAGTTCCATCGTGCTCCACCCTAAGATCCTGAAGTGCATTGATTAAACGGCGTTGCATGTACCCACTCTGGGCCGTGCGCACAGCGGTATCTACCAAACCCTCGCGCCCGCCCATCGCATGGAAGAAGAACTCCGTTGGGTTAAGACCCTTCTTGTAACTGCTCTCCACAAAACCGCGCGCGCGAGGGCCAAGATCTCCAACTTTAAAGTGGGGAAGGGTACGCCCCCTGTATCCTCTAGACAGTCGCTCGCCCCGGACGGACTGCTGACCAACGCACCCAGCCATTTGCGTGAGGTTGAGCATGCTTCCGCGAGCACCGGTTCTCGCCATAATTACCGCCTGATTATCTAGGCCCAGGTGCTTCTCCGCTATTTCTCCGGCCTTGTCTCGAGCTTCAGTCAATAATTCCATTATCCGCATCTCAAGTGTCTCCCTCAGAGAGCGCCCGGGAAGCTGTTCTAATTCTCCGCGCTCGTAGACCTCAATCAGCTTCTTCACCTTCTCGCTGGCATCCATCAGCACCTCCTCTATCTTCTCTCTCGCTTCCTTCGGGATATCCTCATCGGCAATGCCCGTGGTGAACCCAAACATCTTCGCGGCAGCTATGGCCAATCTCGTAGCTCGGTCCAAGAATCTGCGTGCTTCATCCGAGCCGTAATCTTTCACTATTCTATCTAAGACCTCGCAGCGAGAGAGAGCCTTGCACGAGCGCTCATCCATGACGCCACTTATCAATTCACCATTTCGGATGACAACATAGCCGTCAATCGGGCAGTTCTCCTTCAAGCACCTAGCACATTCCTGCGTCTCGCAAATCTTGGCCTTGTAAGTGAGATTCAGGCCCTTTGGGAGAAGCATGCTGAATATTTGCTTCCCGCTCCAATACTCAACCCCTCCTTCCTTTTTGGCTGGCTTGGGGAGGTGAGGTTCGATACCCGCAGCCGCCAACAGTTGCTGGGCTTGCTCGCGATTGAGCCAAACCCCCCTCTTGGTGAGCATATACAGACCAGTTATATGATCCTGAATTCCCCCAATGATAGGTCCTCCAAAACGCGGCGACAAGATTTGCTCCTGGACCCTCATCAAAATCCTCGCCTCCGCTTGAGCCTCCCTGCTCTGGGGCACGTGAAGGTTCATCTCATCTCCATCAAAATCGGCGTTGTAAGGAGGACAAACGCACAGATTTAACCTGAACGTGCGCCCGGGCATCACCCTGACCTCGTGGGCCATTATGGACATCCTATGTAGGGAGGGTTGCCTGTTGAAGAGAACTACGTCGCCGTCCATCAGGTGCCGCTCAACTATGAAGCCCGGTTGAATCGCCTCGGCTAGCTCCTCTCGATCGGCATAGCGCAAATCATAGCGCCTACCATCGGGACTAATTACGTAGTTCGCGCCGGGATGAACTTCTGGCCCCCGCCTCACCAAGTTGCGAATTTTTTCGATATTGTATTTGGTCACCCTAACAGGAACTGTCAAAATCTTAGCGATGTACTCGGGAACGCCTATTTCGTTTATGCTTATGCATGGATCTGGAGAAATTACAGTGCGAGCCGAGAAGTCAACTCGCTTTCCAGAGAGGTTCCCTCGAAAGCGTCCCTCCTTGCCCTTTAGACGTTGGGCAAGCGTTCGGAGGGTCCTTCCAGACCTGTGGCGAGCCGGTGGAACTCCAGAAACTTGATTATCGAATAAAGTCGTGACGTGATACTGCAGGAGTTCCCATAGGTCCTCAACTATTAGATGGGGCGCTCCAGCTTCGATGTTCTCGCTTAACCTTTGATTTATCCTTATCACGTCGACGAGTTTGTGGGTAAGATCGTCCTCAGATCTGACTCCGGTCTCAAGAGTTATGCTCGGCCTGACCGTGACCGGAGGTACGGGCAGGACTGTTAACACCATCCACTCGGGCCTTGCCACCTCGGGGTTTATCCCCAACAGCATCGCGTCGCTGTCCGTTATTCGTTCGAGCCTTTCGCGCACGTCGCTGGGCGTCAGGCGATTTTTCTCTTCACGGAAAGTCGTCGGCTTCTCAAGCTTAATTCGCAATTGCTTCTCCCCGCAGTGAGGACACTCCGTGACCTTGGAGGCCTGAGAAATCACTTCTTTAGAATAATCCCACCAGTCGCCACCAGTCGCGCGCGCATCCTCCACTTTTCTCCTGAAATAGTCGAGATCCTCCTCGGGAAGCAATATCCTACCACATTTTCTACACGTGGCCCTCAGACAGTCGTAGATCACCCCCGCGTATCCAACGTGGATGACAGGTCGTGCCAGCTCGATCCTCCCGAAATGGCCAGGACACTCTCCAGCCCGCATTCCGCAAGTCCGACACCTAAGACCTGGATCAACTACCCCCAATCTAGGATCCATTAGACCTCTCTCAATTGGATATCCATCCTCGTCATACGTGTCCGCGGTGACTATTCGCGTAACCGACATTTTCCGTATTTCTTCAGGCGACAACAAACCGAAGCTAATTCCATCAATCAATTTTGGGAGACGAGCCATCTTCACACCTCATGCTCTATCTTTCAAGTGAAGTCGCGGAGCCATACACATGGACCTCAACTCGTCGAGCAAAAGTTTAAATGCGTACGACATCTCGACCTCATATATCTCCGATTCCTCACCACATATGGGACAGTACGTGCGATCGCGACTTCTATCGTAAACAGCGAAGTTCCCACATCTCCCGCAGACCCTAGCGAGGTATCTATCCGAGCTATCTAAAAGTCTGTCCTTGAGCATCATGGCCGCGCCGTGTCCTACTAGACAATCCCTCTCCATTTCTCCGAATCGCAGGCCTCCTTCCCTAGCGCGCCCCTCCGTCGGCTGATGAGTCAGCATCTGCACGGGACCGCGTGCTCTAGCATGTATTTTGTCCGCGACCATGTGGTGCAGCTTCCGATAGTGGCATATGCCGATGAAAATGTCTGCCGGGATCAACTCGCCAGTTTCTCCACAGTACATAAATTCCTTTCCGGTATGCTTGAACCCGCACTTTTCCAGCATTTTCCGGATTTTCAACTCAGGAGTCCCGCTAAAAGCTGTGCCATCTACGCGTTGTCCAATAAGAGCCCCAGCCTTTCCAGCTATCATTTCCAGTAATTGGCCGACGGTCATGCGGGAAGGTAATGCATGAGGATTTATTATGAGATCCGGGATAACACCGTCCTCCGTGAACGGCATATCTGCCCCGCGCAGTATCATGCCGATAACCCCCTTCTGACCATGACGCGAGGCGAACTTATCCCCTATCTCCGGTATACGCAGATCCCTTACTCTAACACGTGCAAGCTTATCGCCTTCGCTAGTTTCTGATAAAAGAACCATATCAACTCGCCCTCCCTCGTTTGGTCTGACTCTTACCGAGCTCTCGCGACGAGCGTGTTCCACCGCGAGCCCCAGCTTATCTGCCTCCTCCAAGAACCGCGGGGGGCTGGTTCTTCCTATCAAAACATCTTCGCCGTTAACCTCCGATTCCACCTCCGTTAACCCATCCTCACCCAAATTCCGGTACGCGTGGGCCTCGGAGTAACCCCTAATCTCCTCGCCCGGCACTTCAAGCACATCTCTCTGACCTCCAGGATACCTGCCTTCCTCGGCCTCATAGAGTCTGTAAAAAGTTGAGCGCCCGAGCCCCCTATCGGTGGAATCCCTGTTTAGGATCAATGCATCCTCCATGTTGTACCCGCCATAGGACATAATTGCAACGACGAAGTTCTGCCCAGAAGGCCGCTGGTCGAACCCAATCGCGTCCATGATCTTTGTCTTCACTAGCGAGGTCTGTGGATAATGTAGAAAGTGAGCACGAGTATCCGCCCTCACTTGAAAGTTAGACGCCATGATGCCCAAGGCCTGCTTTGCCATGTTCGCGCCATAGGTATTGCGCGGAGACGGGTTATGCTCCGCATACGGAATCAAAGCCGCACTCAATCCCAAAATCGCAATGGGGGAGATCTCCATATGCGTGTGCTCGGGAGTCAGATCCTTCTCGTCCACCGCCACGTATGCATCTTCCTCCTCCTCTGTATCAAGATACTCCACTATTCCTCTTCGAACGAGATCCGACCACGTGAGCTCCCCAGACTCCAACTTCTTGATGTGCTCCTGGGTCAAGAGAATCTTGCCGTCCTTAACCACTAGAAGGGGTCTGCGGACGCGGCCAGAGTCCGTGTTGATAACGACCTCTCTGACGTCCTCGTGATACGCGACATTCACTTGCTCATCCAAGTTCCCACTTCGTCGCTTTTCCCGGAGCTTCCTTACTAGTTCCTCACCATCCTCCACCACTCCAATGAGTTCCCCATCAACGTAAACAGCGGTCTTCCCACCACACTCACTTCCCCTCCTGACTTTCTTTACTCCTAAGCTACTCAGAACGCGCTTGACTTTCTCGGGATCTGCACCGGTAGAGATGATGGCCGAAAGTGCAAGGTTCTTAACCAGCCCGCAATTCGGACCCTCAGGAGTCTCACACGGACAAATTCTCCCCCAATGTGTCGGATGCAAATCCCTAGCCTCAAAGTGTGGTTGGCTACGGCTTAGAGGCGATACGATACGCCGAAGGTGAGACAGAGTCCCAACATAGCTCGTTCGATCAAGTAGCTGACTCACACCGGTTCTTCCCCCAGGCCAATTTCCGGTTGCCAAAGCGTGGCGGATGCGCTCTGTCAGAACATCAGCGCGAGCCGCCGTCCTGATGTTTGGTTCCCTCCCTCGAGAATAAGCTCTCTCCAGCTGATACTTGATGTCCCGAGTAAGGTTAATGAAAGCGAGCCTGAACACATCCTCAAGCAAATCCCCGGCCAGCTTTAATCGCTTATTAGCATAATGGTCTTTATCATCCGCTTCGCGGCGACCGAGCGCAAGCTCAATTACACGCTCGGCCATCCTGCCGAGGAAGTAGGCCTTCCGAACCCGGTCTGCCGGGGAGGAACCTATATGTGGGAGAAGATACCTGTCCAGTACTTCCTGGGCCCGATGCAACCTGTAGTCCCTTGTTTGCCCAACTGCCACCTTCCGGCCTATCCAATCAAGAGCTTCCTTCCGTGTTTTTATGTCCGCGGCGTCCTGTAAGTTCTCGAAGAGTTCCTTAGCCACCTCCGGATCCGCAGACACGGCATCCACTATCTCCTTGTCGCTCTCGAGACCCAGCGCGCGGAGGAGAACCACAAACGGTATATTCCCCGGAACCGCAGGGATTGACACGCGGATTAATCCGTCTTTCTTGCGTTCGACGACGGCTAAAGCTCTAAAACCGTGGCGAGAAGAAAAGACCTTTGCCACCTCAGTTGCCGTGCGACGATCGTGCTCGACGAGGATTCTATTCGAAGCCAAATCCTCCTGTGTAACTATGACCCGCTCCGAGCCGTTAATAATGAAGTACCCTCCCGGGTCAAGCGGGTCCTCACCCGCTTCTATAAGTTCATCCTCACTCATCCCATAGAGGTTGCATATTTTTGACTTCAGCATGACTGGCATCTCGCCTATGTAGACCTCCGTAAACTCACGCTCTTTTCCGTTAACTATGGGAGCCATCTCTAAGTATATCGGGGCGGAGTACGTAAGGTTCCTCAGTCTGGCCTCGTTGGGGAGAATCTTCAGATGGGACCCATCGGCCTCCCGAATGGAGGGTACTCCCACTCGTATACGGCCCAATTTGACATCAAGCCCTTCTATCTCGAGCTCTATCTTGCCCATCTCATCGATGATCTTCTGGAGCCTGTTTTCGATGAAATCATTATATGAGTCCAGATGCTGCCTGACTAATCCCTTTTCCTTGAAGAAAGCTTTCAACAGGATCCATCCATCCATGAGAAACTACCCCCTAACTACATACCTGTAAGCCACAGTCTTGCCAGCTGTAGGACTATCCCTCGTGATCTTCAGGATATCACCAACTTTTGCCCCTATCGCCTTAACCACTGGATCGGAAGCCTTTATCCGCGGAAGCTGATGCACCTTTACCTGGTACCTTCTAAGCACTTCCTTAGCTTCCTCCTTTGACAGAACCTCGTGCTTTGGCACCAGCTGATGTTTGGTGACATCGAACTCTCCTTCTCCTTCCGCTGATTTTCCCCCTCCGGTCAAAATTCCTTCCCCCTCACAGCCATATTGCCGGCGGGCCCGGAGGGATTTGAACCCCCGTCTGCCGGCTTAAAAGGCCGGTGCGCTAACCAGACTGCGCCACGGGCCCCTAACACGGAAATATGGCTGAAAATATACGTATTTATGCCTTTCGCTAATAAAATCGCGCTTTTTGGTTTATAAGCTTTCTGCGCCAACGCTAGCGTCCGACCCCGAATTCAATACCCCTCAGTCGTCTCTTGAAGCACTCCTCGGTTTGAGCGCTACATAATCTTTGGGATACCAGCCGATTTTGCACTCCGATGAAAATTCAAGCAAAACTTGCCCCAAATCCGGAAACCTCTGACGGGGTCGACCTCGCTAGCCAATACTCTGCCCCATCATCCTCATTTTTTACATCTTCAATTATGGGTTATCCTCCCCCGTGATCTTTAACAGTTCCCAGTTCCGCTTGGGCCGGCCGAACCGACAACAAGAGAGCCAAAATACCTGGCGCCCCGGCCGGGATTTGAACCCGGGTCACGGCCTGTCCGCAGGAGAGATACCACGACAGGGCCGCATGATTGGCCCCCTCGACCGATAGCCGATAGTTAGGCCCGACTACACCACCGGGGCACCAATTTAGCTTCGCTATCCTCGGTAATATGCATTACCGAGGCAAGTGGCTGGCAGCGTCCCGGGGTTCCCGCAGGCTCTCGCACTGCAGTACAGCCCGGATCGCTGGCGGGCTTAACTTTCCCGCGGCATGGCCCCAACCACACCGTTCCGGGTTCGGAATGAGACCGGGTGTTTCCCCGCCGCTGTGGCCGCCAGCCAACAGAATGATAGATTTCCGATTAATTAAACATTGCCACAATTAGTCACAAATTCCTCACAGAACAAGCAATATCCACTCCAAACTTAAGTGGTCCCGCGGGCCGGATTTGAACCGGCAACCCGCCGGTCTTTGGCCCGCATGTCGTAGACATGCGTACAGCCGGCTGCTTTTGGCGCGCTCGGGAGTTCCGAGCACCCTACCAAGTTGAGCTACCGCGGGACCCGTGCTTATTTCTCCTAGCCGTTCTTAGTGAACTACTCCTCCCCTTGCGGAAGGAGCTTCCGACCGTACCCTCACGGCGTCGAGGAACCAGAGGCGTCCCCGACAAAGAAACGTGTCTCTAAAGGCGCATATATAATTATTGCGGGCTCTCATCCCCTCCCTCTCGGAAGGGAACTTCCCGCCCGATCGGTCAACAATTTCGCTACCGAGGCGCCTAACCAAGATGTGCCAACCAAAAAATTTTATTGACATGAGCCACCACAGGCACCTAACGGTTCCCGAAGAATCGGGATGTGTTTCACGTGCGCGAATCCATCGTGATCGATGGTCTAACCAAATATTACAATGGCTTCCTCGCCCTGGACAATTTATCTCTGAAAATAAAAAATAAAGAGGATGTCGCCCTCTTGGGGCCGAATGGCGCGGGCAAAACCACAACACTCAAACTTGTTTGCGGGCTCATCCGTCCATCGTCCGGCGCGGTGTACATAGAGGGGACAAACGTCTTCGAAGAGCGGGAGAAAGCCATTTCGAAGCTGGGGACCCTCATAGAGACACCGGAGTTCTATCCATTTCTCACGCCGCGGGAAACCCTTTCCTACCTCGGGAGGCTTCGCGGGATGGAGGAGGAAAAGCTGGAAGACAGAATAGAGGAGGTCCTAGAACTCGTGAGGTTGGAAAAGTGGACCGATGTAAAGATAGAAAAGTTTTCCCGGGGGATGAAGCAACGCCTCGCCCTCGCCCAAGCTCTACTTCACGACCCCCCGATCCTGATTCTCGATGAACCGGCGCTCGGCTTGGATCCGAGGGGTATGACCGAAACACGGGGCATTTTGAAAGAGGCCCGCAAGGGCAAGACCGTTTTCCTTGCCTCGCACCTCCTCGCGGAAGTGATCCAAGTGTGTCGCAAAGTTGCACTAATCGACCGCGGACGATTGCAGGCATATGACCGCATCTCAAATTTGGAGAGGAAGTACGGATCGCTCGAGAAGGCCTATCTCGAACTGACGGAGGGTAGCATTTGAGCGAGTTTGAGAAGTTCAAGGTGGTCACGAGATACGAGTTGCTCAAACAGTTGAGGAGAAAACGATTTTATGGAGGGCTCGGGATCACGGTGCTCGCGGTGCTCCTGATCATCGGGCTCTACGAGGGGCTTAATCTTCCCGCGCATATGGGCATCCCCGAGCGGTACATAAACGAGTACGGGGCGGAGATCTTCGCGATGTGTGCAACATCAATGAGTTCCCTAGCGGTCTTGGCCGCAGTATTCTTCTCTGGAGATGCAATCGCGGGGGAGTTCGAAAACAGAACTGGGTACGTGCTATTTCCGAATCCCGTGAAGCGCTCGACCTTGGTAATCGGGAAGTACTCCGCCTGCCTCATCGCCACGACCCTAATACTCCTCGTGGGCTTCCTAATTTCGACCATCAGCGTGCTAGTACTTTACGAGGAGGTGCCAATCGGGATACTAGGATCCCTGGCCATAGCACTGGCGCTGGCATGTTGCATAATAAGCATGGCCTTCGCGTTCAGCTCAGCCCTCAAGGGAAGCATGGGTGCAACCATAGCCACCCTCCTAGCCTACATGGTGATATTTCCGATTATCTCGAGTAGCTTAGCCCAGGCCGGCTACACTCCATGGTTTATGCCAGATCGCGCCGCGGACAGCATGTCGGCCACGTATGACATCCCCCTAGAGGAGGTATTCGGTGGATGGATGAGGGGAGGAGCGATACCGGGAATGGTCCAAGCCAGCGAGGATCCTTTCACCAGTTTTTGCGTGCTATTGGCATACGCAGTCGTGCTCCTCATGGCCAGCCTGTGGATGACAAATCGGAGGGAGATGATCTAAAATCTTGTGAAACGATTATCTGGATGCCTTCCCAAATTAAAATTGGTAGCCTATGAGGAAAACGGGAATAGCTGAACTCCCGCTTCACGGTGGCAAAGCCCCGCCTTGGTTGGTCAGCCGAATGAGGAGGCTCGCAAGGGAAATAGTCACGATCTTGATCGACGAGTATGGCGAGGATGAATTTCTGCGGCGCCTCTCCGATCCCTATTGGTTCCAATCGCTAGGATGCGTGCTCGCTTACGATTGGCATTCCTCCGGCCTAACCACAGTTACTACTGCAGTTCTGAAACACGTCATCGATAGCGGAGAGCACCACCTAGCTGCCGCCGGCGGGAAAGGTAAGTTCTCGAGGAGGACTCCTAAGGAAATCGAGCAAATTGGAAAGACGTTTGGCTTCTCGGAGGATCAAGTGCACTCCCTGCAATACGCGAGCAGAATGAGTGCCAAGATCGACAACACAGCGATCCAAGCTGACTCCCCGCTCTACCACCACGCCTTCTTCGTTACCCAAGAGGGCAAGTGGGCGGTGATCCAACAGGGAATGAACGTTCAGGATAGAACCGCGCGGCGATATCACTGGCTCTCGGAGCACGTCGAGAGCTTCGTCAACGAACCGCACGATGCCATACTCGCCGACAAGTTCAGAAATCGCGTCCTAAACATGACAGCGAGGGAGAGCGAGGAGGCCCGAAAAGTATCCACGGATTTAGTTAAGGATGACCCGCGCAAGCTGAGGCGAGATTTTAAATCAGTACTTCCGCCTCGACAAAAAACCCTCTCAAGGTGGCTGGTCGGGCGGGAAGGAGAGGAGCGCGTTGCTCGCATCTTAACTATGCCTCGACGTATGAACTGGGAAGCCCTAAGGCAAGCTTATGAGCTCCAGCCTAAGAACTTCGAGGAGCTCCTGAGCATCGAAGGCATCGGTCCAGCTACCGTGAGGGGTCTAGCGTTGATATCGGAAATCATCTACGGTGCGGAGCCGAGCTGGAAGGATCCCGCAAAGTTCTCCTTCGCCTTCGGCGGGAAGGACGGGGTGCCCTACCCAGTGAACCGAAAGGCAATGGACGAGGCGTGGCACATACTGAAATCCGCAGTTGAGGAGGCGAAAATCGGGAGCCGGGAGAAGCTCAGAGCAATCCGCAGGCTAGAGAGCTTCCTTTCTAGGGTTAAGTAGTTCTCTTATCTCCAAGCTCATGTCCAATGCCGGTGCCTTGAGGGTCATATAGCTCGACGATATGACGTCAACGCCCGTCGATGCGTATTCCTCGACATTTGAGAGGTCAATCCTGCCGGACACCTCCACGGTGACCCGGTCTCGCAGACCGGCTTCCCTTAACGCCGCTATCGTCTCCCTGACATCGCTCGGTTTCATATTATCTAGCATTATCACATCCGCACCGGCCTTCGCGGCCTCCAGCGCGTTGCGAAGGTCACTAACCTCAACCTCGACCTTCTCCGAAACCCCAGCCTCCCGCGCGCGACGAACAGCTTCAGCCACAGAGCCACAGAGCTTGAGGTGGTTGTCCTTAATTAGAATAAAATCATCGAGTCGATATCGATGTGGGTCTCCACCAGCAATTTGAACGGCGCGCTTGTCGAAATTCGTCAAAAGCGGAGCAGTTTTACGCGTGGCCGCCACGACTACCTTTGGATTCCCCTTTCTCGCACGCTCAAGCATCTCTCGCGTCGCCGTGGCAATACCACTCATTCGCATCAGAAGATTTAAGGCGACTCGCTCCGCGGCCAAGATCCCGTGCGCTGGTCCCTCGAGGTGCATCACGACCTCGTCGGGCCCGACCTCCTGACCATCAGACTTCAGGGCTCTGTGCTGAACCCCCATCTCGTCGAAAACGGCCGCGGCCTCCGCTACTCCAGCAAGCGTCCCCGCCTGCCTCGACAATACTTCCGCCCTCACGCGGGTGCCCTTGGGTATGAGGGCCTCAGAGGTTATATCACCTCGGCCCAAGTCCTCGGCCAGCATTTCCCTGATCTTCCTCCTCGCCTTCTCATCAATCACTTGTCCCCCTCCCGGATATCTTAAGCATGCGCTGAACCGCCTCCAGAGCCCTCTCCGCAACTTTTGGTGAAACTCTCACCACGTATTTTTTATCCCGGAGGGCCACGTAAACTTTCTCAAGCGTGTGCTTTTTCATATCCTTACACACGGCACTGTTGAGAGCTGGTATGAACTCCTTATCCGGGATCTCCCGACGCAACCTTTCCACCAAGCCTATCTCGGTTCCAATTATAAACTGCCTAGCGGGAGATGCCTTTGCTCTCAACATCATCTGACTGGTACTGCAAATGTGATCGGCTAACATTTGGACCTCCGGATCGCATTCCGGATGGACAAGAACCTCGGCATCGGGATATCGCTCCCTCAGGAGTCTGATGTCCTCCGGGGAGAACATCTTGTGCACGTAACAGTGCCCATTGGCGGGAATCGGAACTATCCTTTTATCCGACCTACGTTGGACAAACCATGCAAGGTTACGGTCCGGACCAAACAGTATCTCCTCCTCGCTCAGGAAGTTCACTATCTGTGGAGCATTGGCCGAGGTGCATACTACGTCGGCCTCAGCCTTCGCTTCGGCTAGCGTATTCACATACAGAACCACAGCGGCGGAGGGATGCTCCTTCCTCTCCCTGCGAACGGTGCTCGCCGGCAACTGAGATGCCATCGGACACCTTGCCCCTCGATCCGGGATGACAACCCTCTTATCGGGATCCAATATCGCAGCCATCTCGGCCATAAAGTTCACACCTGCGAAAACCACCAGATCGGCATCAAGTTCCGCAGAAAGCCTAGCGAGATCCAGCGAATCTCCCAAGTAATCCGCAACCATTTGAACCTCTGGCCTCTGATAATTGTGAGCTAGGATCACGGCATTCCTTTTCTCCTTGAGCTTCGAGATCTTCTCCGGAAGATTGTTCACCACATCTCCTCCCTGCTTCCCCGGCCATGGGAAATTAGGTCCCTATAACAATCGACTCCGCCAGATTTCGGAGAGTTCTAAGAGCCGACAGTGCTGCCAGATAACTCGTCTTAGGATTATCCGGAGATGGAACGTTATGTGCCTCCGTGACGAGTTCCCCGGCTTTTCCCTTGACCCGAATGACGTGAACGTTGCGATCAAGAGAGGGATCAGCGACCACCCTCACCTTCGTCCTCCCCAATCCGAGACCAGCTAGGCTGACGGTTGCAGCTACATTCACGCTTTCCGGGAAAGCCCTAACAGCTTCCCTTGCCGAACCCTCGAAAACGACCAACGGCACCCTAAGCTCAGAGAGGTCGAACCCCCTCTCGCGCACATATTTATTTTTTGCCAGCGCCTTCGGAGGTTTTCGAGTAGTCAGAACGATCTCGTCGATCCCCGCCTCCATCGCCGCCTTTATCCCATCCACGCCCAAAATCGCCCCAGATGGTATGTAAAGCCGCCCACCGCCCTCTCGCGCGGCCTTCCTTACCTCGGCGAAGAGGATCTCATCGCTAAATGCACCGACACTCATAACGATCATGTCCTTGCCAGCCCCCAACACCTTCGCGGAATACCGCCTAACGGCCTCTTGGGATGCCGCCTCGACGACTAAGTCTACATCCTCGTCCATCCAAATTTCCTCAGCCTCTCGAGCCACGCGAGGTTTAAAATTTAGTTGCTCCTGGAGATCTCGAGCTTTTCGGTGGTCCGAGTCGTAAATCACGGTAAGCTCGACATCGCCAGCTCTGCCAGCGTCTATTGCCTTGGCCAAAATCGTGCCTATCGTGCCACAACCAATTATCGCGACCTTCCTAGGACACATGGACGACCTTCAGAAGAATTTGTTTACTTATCTCTCCACCCCACCTTTTAGGTCTTTCCGGGAACGGAAATCCAGAGGTCTACAGCTCTGGAGTAAGGTACCTCCAGGTCTCGCTGTAATCGCGAGGCGGTTCCCCCCTCTTTAGTATTTTAGCATATTTCTCCGCGCTTTTTAACAGATAACGTACTGCGAGACGGAACAAAAATCTCTCCAAAATACTCCCCTTTTCATATCCCCTGCTCAGCTTGTGTGCAATCTTTACATCATGCTCCAAGCAAACTCCTAGTAACTCCCAATGCTCCGGGAGCATTTTATCCGCAGTGAATGAATTCTCCTTAGAAAGGGCCGACCCGGCCATGGAAACGAAAAAAAGCGGGACAATTAGCGAAAAACTGTCCCTAAGTTTATCCATCAACTCCAAAGTTTTCAGAACGTCCTCCCTGGTTTCCCCTGGGAGGCCCACCATGAGCGTGCAAGCCGGAACCCAATTGTTGTCCTCCAGAATTCCCAGACTCTGCTCCACGATCTCCGGCCATTTCTCTGGAGGGGAAGGAAGGGCTTTCCCGTACATGTACTTCTCCAAAAGTTCCGGACTACCAGTTTCTATTCCAGTCTGAGTCCCTATCTTTTCCTTCGAATTACAAACGGCGATCTCGGAAACTTTCCTCACCAAGTCCGGGTTATGGTAGACCGTCGCGAGGGCCACATGGCTGGTGTCTATTTTCTTGACTCCCTCGAGGGCGGCGACTTTTTCGAAAAGCTCCACGACCTTCTCCTCCCGGGGCTCTATCTTCGTAGTTCCATAGCGCAACACATCCTCGGCGTGGAGGATGGGCCTGTGGTCCCCCGCCTGAAGATTTACCTGCACATCCTTCAGAATATGGTCCACCGGCTTGTGCCTGAGCTTCTGCATCCCGGGAGTACAGAACTTGCACCCCCTTCCGCAACCCCTCGAAATCTCAACTAGCCCGTGGATGACCGCCCCTCGGATGTTTGGAATCTTATCGACCGGAGTATCCTCCCCCCTTACTACCCTAGGAACTTCTTCGCCGCGCAGAATGGCCTTGAACATCCTCGGAACAGATATCTCACCTTCACCGACGTGGACGTGGTCAATCCCGAGCTTGTCCATTACCTTGGGATCCGCCAGTTGCCAAGCGCCCTTGCCCCCGACGACGACCTTGACGTTCTTCCTAGAGACCCTCCTGACAAGTTCCAAGAACTTCACGCGATTGTACGGGGGACCAGTCCGCACCAGATCGACGAACTCCGACGTGGGGGGATTGATCCCGAGATGATCGTGGCCCCCTATCGCCACGATTTTAGTTTCCTCCCCTATCATCCTGTCCAGGTCCTTGGGATGAACGACCGCTACTTCCTCCTCGCTGAATCCGTTCTCCAGCAAGATCGCCTCTATTATTCTCAGCCCGCAATCGGCTAACACAGCTCTGCCATTCCTCCTCGGGACGGGAGGGGCGAACGCTCTGAAGTAGAGCCAATCCGGCAGGATGCCCTGAGGCATGCAGGTCGTGAAACCAATGAACATCCCACCCCGATACTTACTCATCATCGTTTCGTCAGCGGTCAAAATTATCGTCGGAGCTGCAGGCAAAGATGAACACCTCTTCACCGGAACCAGATACTAGTTAGTATGCAAATCATTCTGCATATTTAACTTTGTCGCCGGGGAGTCCCCTTCCGTGAGAGCGGGGATGGGGGCCGAAAGCCGTATATTTTCCCTCCATGCCGATTTCTTCAAGGTAGGGGAGGGGCCACCCTGAACCCAACGCCTGTGGAAAACCGATGACCCGCACGGCGCGGGTAGGCTGGACATCGGACCTCCGTGACCGCGCGTCGGGGATCGGGTCCGGTGGATGAAGCAGGAAGCTCCCAGAGGCTTCCGGCAAAACGCTCCCCGAAGCGGAGGCGATATGGGAGTAACGGGAGGGAAAAGTCGGAAGCCCCACGCGAAAGCGTGGGGAGGAGGTCACCGAAAAGCTTGGCAAAATACTTGAACATATAAGTATGAAAATTTTTTTGCATGCTTTTATAAGGATAAGTCTTCTTCTATGTATGCGGTTGCTAGAAGGGATAATACACGATGAGTGCATAATGGTGAGTAGGGAAAATGAATCCAGAAGAAGTCCCAACAAAACTCTCGGGCTTGCTGAAGATCACCGCAACGGACAGGGAGATCCTAGCCCTGTTGCTGAAGTCTAAGAAAAAACTCCACGTGGGGGAGATTAAGTCTCAACTGAGGAGATCCGAAAGGGCCATAAGGGGACGTTTGGCCCACCTCCATAGAATCGGGCTCGTGCGCAGGGAGAGTTCCACGAAAAAGACGAGACGGCCAGCCTACGTGTATTTTGCTCCCCCCGTAAGAGAAATTGTAAGGGCTATTCGAGAGGAATTTCTCAGAAATCTGAGGAGGATAGAGGAGCATTTTGATTAAAATCAAGCAGGGGAGCCGATGATTCGAAAGATCGCGACAGCGGCGGAAAGAAGACCAGGCACGGTGATATTACTGGTTCTGATCGCCACCGCCATCGCGTCGTACGGCGGGACGAAGATCTCCATGACTACGGAGCTCGAGGAGTTCCTGCCCGAGGACTATCCCTCCGTCAAAGTTACGTTGGAAGCGGAGAACCAACTGAGTCTCCAGCTGCACGAGTACGTGATGATCGAGACAGAAAATGTCTTGAAGGCCAATGTAATCAGGACAATCCACGACCTCGAGGAACTCCTGCGGGAGGAGCCGTCCCTCCAAGGGTATCTCCTATCCATCGAATCCTACCCCGACTACATGGGAAACCTCGAGGCGATGACGGACGAGCAAATAGAAGCAACGGCGCTATCACTGTCGGCGCACCCCGAAATCGGCGCCTACATCTCGGAAAACTTGGGAGCTGCTAGGATAATCATGCGAATAAACCCGGCGCTACCCGAAGAGGAACTCCAAGAGAAGACGGGAGAGCTTCACAGCCTCGTAGAGAAATTCAGCGGCGGGCGCCCGGACATCTCAATCGAGGTAACCGGCGACCTGAGCCTAGACAGGGATTTAAGGGGCGTGATGAACCGGGACAACAGAGTTCTAATCCCAGCAGCCGTGGCCTTAGTAATCGTCATCCTCTTCCTGACTTTCAGACGTCTGTCCGATGCCGCCATACTCTTCCTGATCTTGGGGATAGGTGCCACCTGGGTAGTTGGGATCTTCGGGTACTCGGGCCTCAAGTTCACACCCGTCCACGTGGTCACGGTTCCGCTCATCCTGGGGGTCGGAGTGGACTACGTGATCCACGTGCTCAACAGGTATTACGAGGAGACCGGCAAGGGGAGGAGCGCCAAGGCAGCGGTGGCGACCTCGATCAGAACTGTGGGGGTGGCGGTATTGCTCGCCGCCATTACCACGATGGTGGGTTTCGGATCCTTCCTCGTGTCGGATTTTCCACCTATCAGAACGCTCGGCGTTCTAATAATGACGGGAATATTTTTCTCCTTCGTCCTCTCCACGACCCTCCTGCCAGCCATCCTCGTGCTACGAGATAGGAGGAAGAGACCATCGAGAAGCGGCCGACGGGTAGGTGGGGAGAAGATCGGGATACTCCTCTCCAAGATCGCCGCGGGAACCGAAAGACACAAAGGAAAGATCCTGCTCGTCACGGTTGTGCTGACGGCGATATGTATAGTTTCCGCATTCGGCATTTCCACTACGATGTCCTTCGAACTCTTCATGCCCGAGGAAATATCCTCCGTGGCCGCCTCGGAAAAAATGAGCGATTACTTCGGGGGACGCCATCCCGCAGTGGTTTTGGCCGAGGGGGATATCGCCTCCCCGCAGACTCTGATTTCGATGTATACTTTTGAAAAATCCGTGTTGTTGGATCCCCGAAACCTCGAGGAGAACCTCATCATGGACTCCTACAGCATCGCCGACCTGCTCTACGACGCGTTCGCGGAAGCCCAAATGCCGGCGAAGTTGCCAACGAGGGAACAGATAGCAGCACTCATCGACAACCTAAAGGAACGGAAGCCCCAAGTGGTCAATTCCCTACTTGTGGATAACAAGGCAATGATCTACTTCTACGTCCGGGGAGAAACCGACAGGGAGATGAAGGAAGCCGTGGAGATAATCCGCTCCCAAATCGAGGAGTCCGCCGAACAAGAACTGAACATGAAGATCGATGGATCGCCGGCGGTCGGAGGGGCTCCCGCGATCATAGCGGACATCGTCGAGCGGATAAAATCCAGCTCGTTGAGAACCACCGCGACCGCGCTGATCCTCTGTATGGTGATCCTGGCCCTGATCTTTCGCTCTCCGTCCATGGGGGCGATCGCGATCCTGCCCGCGGGACTGTCCTTCCTCTGGGAATTCGGCGCCCTCAGGGGCATCGGATGGCCCATGGACGTGCTGAACATGACGGTGCCCGCGCTGGTGATTGGGATCGGGGTTGACTTTGCCGTTCACATCTCCCACAGATTCAGGGAGGAGCGAGAGGCACACCGGCGATCTCCAGAGGAGTCCATTAGGATAACCGTGACGAACGTCGGGCGGGCGCTCATAGCTGCCGCTGCGACCACCTGCGGGGCCTTCGGGATACTCTCGCTAGCGACGATGCCCGCCGTGAACAGGTTCGGTCTGCTCTCGGCGCTCGTGATCTTCTTCGCCCTGGTTGCGGCCCTCGTCATCTTGCCCTCCGTTCTCATCACAAAGGACACCAAATCTCCGTCCAGAAAATAATGCGTCGGCAGATGGTGGGGCCGCCGAGATTTGAACTCGGGTCCATGGCTTTTTTGCGTCGGTCTAACGCCCCATTCGGCGGGACCCATACCCCTAAGCCACGAGGCTAGACCAAGCTACCCCACGGCCCCACCGAAAAGTTATTGGACGCCTAGAGGTTAAAAAATTCGGAGCACCACGTGAGTCCCCACCCCATCCCGGTTGCCGGGGACACGACCCACGCGGCAGCGAACGATTCCCCCTCCGCCACCATCGTTTCGATCTGCACAAAAAGTACAAGAGTTCATTCCCTCGATCTTCTTCTCATCTTAACGAGCGAGCCGTGCCTTCCCTCGGACTCGAACCCGTGGCGCAGATACCAGCCGACCCGGGACCGGAAGGAATAGACGACGATATCCTCGCCGATGAAGTCGCCCAGTATCCTTGTCAGCATCGTGGTACCGACCCCGTTCCCGCGGCTCACGCGAGTGACGCTTATCCTGTCTAGCACCAGCTCGCCGGCCCTGCGCTCGACGACAGCCGTGCCGATGATCCTGCTCCCGAAGTCATCCCAGGCCACGTACCTGTAGCGATGCTCGGAGTCGTATCTCTCGATTTGCACGGGAACCTCCAGAGAGAAGCGGGAAGGTCATATAAATGCCTTCGGGTGGGGCTCCGACTCCACCTAAACCCGTGAGAGGGAAAGCTTATCCTTCCGCCCGCCAACAAGCGGACGATGAGGAAGTTGCTCCTAAGGTGCACCAAGACGCTTAAGCGGGGCGAAATAGTCGACAGACCGAACAGGTTCGTCCTTCGCGTGAGGGTGAACTCCTCCATCGAAAGGGTTTACCTCCCCAATCCGGGCAGGCTGAGCACCATCATGGCGCCCGGACGCGAGGTCCTGTGCGAACCGGCGGCGGGGAGACGTAAGACCGACTTCACGGCATTCGCCATTCGGCTGGATAAGTTCTACGTGACCGTGAACTCATCCCTCGCAAACACCATTTTCTCGGCCGCGATCGATAAAGGGTTCCTGGGCGAGTTCAGGGATTGTGCGATATCCTCACGCGAGCACCCAGTTCCTGATTACGGGCGGATCGACTTCGTCCTCCGGGACGCGGAAAACGAGCCCATCTACGTGGAAGTGAAGTCCTGCACGCACGTTGAGGAGGGCACCGCGAAGTTCCCGGACAGGCCGACCGAGCGGGGCAGGCGACACCTGAGGATCCTTTCGAGATTGGCCGGGGGCGGGGCGAGATGCCATGTGGTCTTCGTCGTCCAGAGGCCGGACGCGAGGTTGTTCGCGCCCTTCAAGGAGGTCGACCCGGACTTCGCAGATTTGCTGGCGAATGCCGTTGGGGCCGGGGTCAGAATAACGGCAATGACGACCGAATTCGTCCCCCCGAACCTCTACCTCAAACGGGAGGGCCTGCCGATTAAGATTTGATCGAACGATTCTTGTGGCTACATCAACTTCGGCCCAATAATCCTTTTGTGCAGAACCCGGAGAAACTTAGACATCTTCTTGGCTTAGGCCCGGGATCGATGTATTTGTTTATAGGTCCGGATTTTCTATTGTCCCTTTCTTTGGTCTGTTTTTGGTCCGCTTTTCTGAAGGATAACTAAATGGTGGGAAACGGCGGGGGAAAGATTTAGATCTTAAAACGGGATTAGTTTCACCCATGAAGTTAAGATCGTACTTCTTCATCGCGGTCTCCACGAAAGAACACCTCGAACTTTGCAAGCGATACGCGATGGCCGGCTTCACTAACAGCATCAACGGAGCGTGGGCTTATTGTGAGGTAGATAAAGGAGACTTCATATCCTTTCTATACGGAGCAAGTGCGCACAATCTCTATGAAGTCTTAGAGAAGGAAGCGATATCTGATGCAGAAAGTTTACCGCCTTGGAAACCCGTGATTTTTGGAAAGAGAGTTTATCATTTCCCTTTCCGACTTTACCTCAAACCCATCCGGGAATTCAAAGAGTCAATAGCTAGGAATGAGTTCGCGTACATTGCTGAAAACCTCTTGTTGCGGGGCGGATATCGGAAGACGCACTTCCAAGCGGACCAAACCACGTTATCCAAAGTTTCAGAAATGGGTGAGCTTTATCAAGGAGAGCCTAAGCGACTAAGGATGCCGCCGCACAAAACATTCATTCCGTTTTTCGTGAAAGGGAGGGGAGCTCCACCTCAAGTTTATCCCCTACGAGAGGTGATTCTGCAAGCACTCATTAGAAAGCATTTATCTGAACCCTCAAGGCTACGCGAATTTTTAGACGCGATAAACGTTCAGGGACTAAACGCTTGGGAGCTTGAAGTTTTGGGTGAGAAGGCTCTTCCAGAAGGCCATGTAGATCTGCTCATCAAAGAAGCTAGGCCAACAGGCATTTCGAGAAAAATCGTGGTTGAGGTAAAAACAGGCAAAGCAACGAAAAGAGACGTTAAACAAGTCAGGAGCTATGCCAAAGAGCTGGGGGAAGAGTGCATGGCCGCAGTACTTATAGCGGAGAAGACACCGCGCGCGTTAGAGGACATACGATTTGTTCGATACGGATTTGAGGGGGTAAACCTTGAGAAACCACACTCTTTCCAAAAGCTACTTTCCACACTGCAATTATCATTCGGGTGAAGGGGAGACCAGATCAAAAGCCTTAAATCGCTTGCTCTGGATCAGATCGGATCATGAGCAAAAAGTATCTGACTTGTCCAGAATGCTGTTGCGTCGATTTGCAAAAAGTTAGAAAGAACAAGTGGAAGTGCGAGACTTGCGGCACGACTTTTGACTTCGAAAGGCTCAGGCGCGTTCCGGATCTGCTCGTCGGACGCCAATTCCAAGAGGACTTCATCGACGAGTTCTTGGGTGGAGCCAAACTGGAGCACTGCCCTGAGCTAGGTGAGCGCGCTTGGGAGTGGCAAGGCAAGCATGGAACGCTTTACACGCTTGACGTGGGCAACGGGTGGCATATGGTGATGTGGACGAAGGGCAACAATCGCGAGTCTGGCTCCGAACCTGGTGATTAGTCCTTCCCGAGCTGAACATGCTCGTGTACGCGTACAGAAGGGCCGCGTCGTAATGCTCATCAGCGAGGAGTTCTTTGGCTCTTTTCAGTTTTGCGAAGGAGGCCTTCAGCGACTTATGAGCCTTGAGCGGGTCCGGTCGTATTCTGCGCAACTTCCTCTGCGCAAAACAATCTCTAAGCGTCAATCGATCACCGGCTTTTCACCATAAAGAACAATTGAGTTGCTTATAACATCCAGGTAGAATGCTCGATTTCGTTTTGCTACTCGCTTCCAGCCCGCCGCATCGAAGGCCTGTAGGGTGGCCTCCTTTCCTAAGAGTCTCGAGAGCTCGCTACCTTTCGCGGTACATCTTGCGGCGATTACCAAGAAGTCGTAGTCGCTTTCTCGGTCGTCTTCACCCTTGGCAGCGCTGCCGTAGAGCAGTATTGAACTCAGACCCACCGATTTCTCGCTGAGGAGCTCAAGGACTCCGGAGCGCAAGATTTTGGAAACAGTGTACGCCTTCTTCAACTCCCTGAAGTACGAACCGAGGTTGGCCTTGAAGTAGGTAGCGTGTTTCTCCGGGCGTTTAGTTACCAAATTTTCCCTGAGGAGCAGGTGCAGAGCTCGCATAACAGTCGCTGGGCTCATCCGCAGCCGGCGCGCCAGTTCCCGCAGGTAAATCTCCTCCCGCGGGTTTTCGAAGAAGTAGGTGAGCACTTTCAAAGCCTTTTCGTCTAGTTGTTTCATATTTAAAACAATTGTTTCAAAACTTAAATAATTACTGTAGTTATGGAGCCGCCGGTGGGATTCGAACCCACGACCTGCGGTTTACAAGACCGCCGCTCTAACCAGCTGAGCTACGGCGGCTTACCTAATAGGTTGCCTCCGTAACTCAAAATTCTTTCCACCCGACGCCAGAAATCGTTTAAAGGGCACTCATTTTCTAGCTCTCAAAACCCCGTCGGCTAGGTCCAGCATCACCGCGCGCGGGTCCTCGGCCTTCGTGACGCACGAGGCCAGCAGCACCCCTTCCGAGCCGAGCTCGAGGGCGACCCTCACGTCCTCGCCGTTGGAGACCCCGGCGCCGCAGAGGACTCGCACGTCCGGGTCGACTTCCCGCACCATCCTCACGCTGTCGCTCACGACCTCCGGCTTTTCCTTCGAGACCGCTCGGCCGGTCCCTATGAGTTCCGGCGGCTCGACGGCGACCATGTCGGGCTTGAAGGCAGCCACCCGCGCCGCCTCCTCGGGATCCCTGGCGCAGACGACGCTGACCAGATCGAGCTCCTTCAGGCGCACGACTATCTTCTCGATCTCCTCGAGCTCTAGCCTGTGCTCGGAGTGGTTCACCAGCGACCCCACGGCCCCAGCCTCCTTGGCCGCCTCGGGAAGCAACCAGCCCGTCCCGCTTCCGGGCCTCAGGGAGTCCACGTGCTGCGCTAGGACCGGAACGTCGACCTCCTTGGCGATGCGATAGAGGTCCGCGGATTGAGGGGAGACCGCAACGCTGACCCCCTTTTCCTTCCCGACGGATTCCACTACCCTAGCGAGCTCGGCAGCCCTCTCGCCTATCGCGCTTGGATACGCCTTGAAGTTCACCAGTATCAGGGGCACTTCCAGCATGGACACACCAGCGTGGTTACTCGTCCCTCCTTTTTAGGCTTTTCTGTTCTAACCTTGAGCCCCGAACCCCATCTTTAGCGGTCGAGTGAACAGATGGCAAAAATTATGAAGTTCCTACCCGAGGAATCCTCGTTATCTTAAATATATTATTAACAAACGCCCCCCCATCGCCCCCTTCATTTTTGTTACACGTGTAACAAAAAAGAGGCCTCTACTTAAGCAAACTAGATAGGGCTCGAGATATCCGGGATTTGTTATATAT
>JAGGTB010000027.1 GCA_021163965.1 Hadesarchaea archaeon
CCTGTGGGTAGGGGAAGGAGAAGGGCGAGGAGGGCCCCAGCCAGCAAGACGGCGGACAGACGCATTCGGAGGAGGCGGTCGGGGAAGGTGAACTCCTGTAGTTTGACCCTTAGCCCGAGGGACTTGAAGTGCTTCCGGATGTACTCCGCCGCCAGTCTCTCGCCGCGGGTCCCCGCTAGGCGCGGACCTATCTCGTAGGCGAGTTTGTCTAGGTGCTCGAAGGCTCGGCGCGGCTCGAACGGCGACATACGCATCAGGTTTTCGTGGACATCGATAAAGACGTTAGCCCAGCCGTTAGTTTCGGTCACCTCTCTCTCCGAAAATTAAATTGGGGTCATGTGGGCAACGGTGTGCAGGATTCCCGAGGTGTCTGGTTGGTGTACGGGATTTTCGGCAGGAGCTTGTCCGATATCCTGAGGGAGCAAGGTTTTACCCATCCTCCAGAGGTCTCCCGCGAACTCCGCGGCTGGGAGTACAATAGGCATCCTGTCAGGCCCCCAGTTCGGGGCGTTTTGCTCCCGGTGAGTTCCGTGGCCAGCGATTACTGCCCCACAGCTAGGGATCTCTACCTCGCGCGCGTTGTTGGAATCAGCCGCCCTCCGAGTCTTCCCTTGGTTAAGGGGGTCCTCTATCACGGCGTCCTTGAGGCGGTGATCACCCTCGCCACGAATTTGCTCTCGCGAGATCCAGCTCTGGTTGGGAAAATCCCGGCGAGGGGATCCGAGGCAATTCGGAGGGTTCTGAGTGAACACGAGGGCCTCCTACGGAGGGCGGGTCTGGGGGCCAGGGATGTGGAAGGACTCAGGTTGAACATGCTCGGGCTCTGGAACTTCGAGGCCGAAAGGATAGCTGAGGCTGTCCGCGGGTTGCGAGGAATCCCGAGGGAGAAACTAGCTTTCAGGGCGGTCCCCGTGGCGAGTGAAAGGAGGATCGATGGGAGCAGGGTAGGCCTGAGCGAGCGCTTGAGCGTCGATGCCTTTCGGGTGGGGCTACCAGCGGTTTTCGAGATGAAGACGGGAAAGCCGAGGGAGTCCCACAGGCTGGCTCTCGCGGGCTACGCCCTGGCTTACGAGAGCGCACGCCGGGAGCCGGTGGACTTCGGTATCTTGGCGTACGTGGACTTCCCCGTCGTCGGTGAGGCCCCGAAGGTCACGAGAGTCGCATGCCCAATAGACGACGGGCTGAGGGCGAGGTTCCTTGAGGAGAGGGATAGGAAGCTCGAGATAGTCAGCGAGAGGCAGGACCCCGGGGTTCCCGAGAGGTGCCCGAAGGGGTGCGGCTTCTGGAGGGTCTGCAGGCGCGAACGGCGAGGAAGATTTTAAATTCCCCCGCTGGGAGTAATTTATTGGGCGGGGGTAGCCAAGTCAGGTCAAAGGCGCCAGACTCAAGATCTGGTCCCGTAGGGGTTCGGGGGTTCAAATCCCTCCCCCCGCACCACAGAAGTAGTTCGGACCTCTCATCTTTTTATTTTGCCCGCCGCCGAGTTAGGTGGGAGGTGATTTTGGTTGAGGAAGGCGAGGTAGATAAGGCCAAGGAGCATGTTGAAGATCAGTGATGCAGAAGCTTGTCTTTGTCGGATTGCGTGAATACGCCCGCTCGAATCAAATCATCGATTGTCTCTCACCATCCACGATCAATCGCGCACTTATCCACCGTTTTCCTTTTTCGTATCTCTAATGTTATGTTCCTCGCAGAGCTGCAGGATAATCAAAAACATCGCCGCTCCAGACCGATCACGCTTACTCTGCATCTTAGTTACTTCTGGATTTTTTTAACTTCTGGCCATTCACCTCTGACGCATCTGCAACGAGCATGCATATTAGCACATATTCCGCCAAGTATTGAGAATATGCCCCAGAAAAGTGGTTTTGTGAGGATATCCGCTGGTGTTGGGGAACTTACTGGCAATAAATTGATACCCCAAGCAACAAGGTAGCAGCCAATAGCTAAACAAATATGCCCAAAAATAGCTTGCCAGCGCATTCTTTCACCTTCTTTTATTGAGCATAAGGTCCCATATTTTTTTTATTTGACCATAGGGAATCCCATATTTTATAAATTTTTACTCTTTCTGTAGCGAAGGGGTGGAATTCTCATATTTAACGTCCTGCGGGTATCTGAAGTCCTGAGGGCAGCGAAGGATTTAGGCGTAGGCGTAAGCCGAAACCAGATACACGCTTGTTAAGTGAGTGCGATAGCACCGAGGCCACATCATTTTCCAATCCGATAGGCTTGTTCGCGAGGAATTAGACTAAGGTGCGCAAATCCTCTTTCACGACGTTCAGCACGACGTAGGTTGCCGTCCTGTCCACGAACTCGTGAGAGAGCACCTCCTTGATGAATCTGTTAAGCTCAGCTCGCGTGCTGAACCTCGCAATTAGAATGGCATCGTAATCGCCGGTAACGTCGTAGACCGCTCGAACTTGGTCGTACTTCGCTATGTCTTTCTCGACTTCCACCAAGTGTCCGCCTAGCACGCGGAGACCTATCACCGCGACCAAGTCCTTCCCGAGCTTCATCGGATCCGTCCGCGCTGAGAATCCCTTTATGATGCCTTTTTCCCTCATGCGTTTCACGCGATTGTAAACGGTCCCCTCGGAAATTTTGAGCTTCTTCGCTATGTCGCGGAAAGACATGCGCCCGTCCTTCTCGAGCATTCGAATTATTTCGATATCTATTTCATCGATCTCATCCCGATCCTCCAACTATTAACACCTCTTTAATTTCTGAACCCTTTTTTATCAGTCTCTGCAATATCTGAGCAAATTTATATATAAATGTTCACATCAATAATACGGGGGCTCTGATTTGGGGAAGGTCGAGGAAGTAATCAAAACCGTGGAAGGGCAGGGCGTGGAGTTCGTGCAACTCCAGTTCATGAGCATCGATGGCAGGGTTAAGTCCATGACCATTCACGTCAGCCAATTTGGGGAAGCCATTGAGGAGGGGTGGGGGTTCGACGGGTCGTCCGTCCCGGGCTATGCGGACATCGAGGAGAGCGACCTAGTCCTAATGCCCGACTTGGACACCTTTAGAACGTTGCCTTGGAAGTACAGGGGAAAGAGAATGGCCCGGGTGCTGTGTGACGTCTGCTTGCCGGACGGAACCCCCCACGGAGGGGATCCCCGCTACGTGCTTGAAAATATGCTCCGCTCCGCTGAACGAAGGGGCTACAAGTTCTTCGTCGGGCTCGAAGTGGAGTTTTACATCTTCAAGGGCGGGAAGGAACCTTTGGACGAGGGCGGGTACTTGGATTACGCCCCGTACGACAAGGGAGAGGAGCTGAGGATCGGGCTGGCCTCCGATCTGCAGCGGATGGGAATCCTAGTGGAGAAGATTCACCACGAGGTCAGCCCCGGACAGTACGAGCTCGACTTCAGGTATTCGGATGCTCTCACGACCGCGGATCACTTCGTCCTGTGTCGGCAAGCTCTGAAGGCGCTGGGGGAGGAGTACAGGCTCCACGTGGATTATAGTCCGAAACCCCTACCAGGAGGGATGGGAAACGGGCTACACTGCCACCACAGCCTAGCCGATTCTAAAGGAAAAAACTTGTTTTACGATCCCTCTGGAGAGTACCGGATGTCCGAGTTGGCGCGGCACTTCATGGCGGGGGAGCTTGAACATGCTCCGGCTTTGACGGCGCTCGCGGCCTCGGTTCCCGATTCCTACGAGCGCTTGGTTCCGGGCTATGAGGCTCCGGTCTACGTTTGCTGGGGAGGGCCCAATCGCTCCGTCTTGGTGCGCGTCCCAGGTTACGAGGTTCGGAGGGGCAGTGGGATGCGGTTCGAGTATCGCGCACCAGACCCCCTCTGCAACACTCATCTATTGTTTGCAGGATTGCTCGCCGCTGGATTGGATGGCATCAAGCGCAAACTCCCACTCGGCCCGCCGGTCACCGAAAACGTGTACAAAATGAGCGAGAAGAGAAGGGAGGAGCTAGGGATCTCTACCCTGCCCAAGTCCCTAGATGAAGCCTTGGACGCGCTTGAGAGCGATGACGTCATCCGGGAGGCTTTGGGCCCGTTCATGTTTGAGAAATACGTGGCTCTCAAACGGGAGGAGGCCATAAGATCTTAGAGGACTTCGGTAGAAGCGATTCTACCAAATACCGGTATTTATGGTAAAGCTGAAAATGTGTTGCTCTCCTCCTTAGCGCTCTCTCTAGGTCATCAACAGTTGGGTCAAAGTGTTACATCCCTGATAATGAAATCAAAAACTTAAGCGCGATGAGGTTGCTTATTCTTCGGAGGAATAAATAAAAAGGAGGGTCCAGTTGTGAAGGGGGCGGCGACAGTTGCCGTGCCGGTTATTGTGGGTTTGCTACTAATGACTGTTGCGGGCATTGTTCCTGGAGTTTCCAATGATGAAGTAAAACCGGTTAAAGGACAGCTTACATGGAAAGCTACTGAGCTAAAATTTGAAAATACTCTTCTTGGTCTATTTAACATCAATCCGGCGAAGACCATCGGTTTTAAAGGGTACAATGAGACTAAGCATGAGATTGATCAAGTTCTTGACACAGCAAATTTGAAGATTTCTAGGGATCAGATAGTAGGAATCAGGGAATATGGAGCTCTGAGTATTCTCTTAGTTGACCAAAAAGAAAAAGTCCTAGAGGTAGTCCGAGTTGGTGATAACATGTGGACATATAGTCTGACACCTAAACTTCTGGGCTCGGAGGAATACCCACCAGTTTCCGTTGAGAATCGGGGGAAATACACCATTTATATGAGAAAAGGTGTAAAACTCCAAGAGCTTGAAATTAAGGTTCCCGCCGAAGTCTTCCGCGAAGGGCGTGCCGAGTATGCGTACAGTGCAAGCGCGACGTATGATGTAAGCACGACAGCGTATGATGTGGGCACGACATATATAGTTACTGCTTGGATGGAACCTTACTGGGAAGGTCCTGGTGGTAAAAACCTTTTACACGTTGAAGGCAAATTCTGGGTCGACTATGGGGCCGAAGTGTACCATGTGACAAACAATTCTTACACTGAGACATCGAGCATCTGTAGTTTATGTAAATTCACTAAGTCTGAGGAGGGGCTGGCACAAAAGTTGGTGAAGTCGATAGCTATGCCTTGTGGGCGACCATCTGGGGCCCTAACCCAACCAAGATGACCATTGATGGCTGGATCACATGCGACTGCTACCTTGGGCTGAACGGCGATTGTCATTATGACAAGTGGATGGCTATAGGCGTGGGTTGTTCTTCGTGGCCTTAGTGAAGTTGAAGGTTAAACAGGCGCGCAAAGATCGTCGAGAGCTATCGCGACGGACCTCGGAAAGAGATACAAAATTTAATTTGTTGTGAAGAACAATTTCGAAGCTTCAGGGGAGATACTCTACGGAGATGTATTAAGATATAGTGGGGAAATAAACAATCCACCAACTCTGTCATCAAAGGATCCGGGGAGTCCTTTATCTTTGGGTTAACTTCGATTCTCCAAGCAATTTTCGTACTCCACGTAGGTTGCCTTGTTCAGGGCGCTTTCCTTTGAAAGGATGTGTTAGGCATAATTATCCGAGATCCATTCGAGCCCGTCGACGGCCCTCTGCAAGCGACACAAGGAAGAAATCGCAACGGTGGAGCACTACACCTGCGGACCATCTGTGCGCAAATCTAGTTGACGTTTGATCAATTTTCCCCCACCGTTCATATATACGATGCATCGCGCTGTTGCGAAAAGTGGTGGAAGCAGCGTTTTTTTCTTAGTCTAATAAATAGGTTTTTATACGGAAGAGAGTTCTAAAAGAGGTGTGAATCGGGAAAGGGGGCAATTAGGTGACTGAGAGGGTCTCGCGGAATTCAGCTTACATAAATGCGATGTCCACCACCGACACCCGAACCAGGGTCAAGGACGTGAGCCCGACGAGCGGAATGTGTCCCATCTGCATCAAGGAATGCCCTTTCCTTTGTGAGATAGGGTTGTCCGCTTTTCGTGGCAGGGAGGTTCTATATCCATCGCCGAAGCAATTTGGAAGTAGCACGGCCGCATCTTTGAAGGATTACGGCTTAGATTGGTCTCACTTTAACATCCTCTCGCGCCTCAGGGGGGCAAAGGGCATCGAGGAGGATCCGGATGTGGCCCTCTTTCACAAGGTCAGTATAGAATCCAAGTTGGGCGGAATCCCGATTAAATTGCCCATAGTCAATGGCGCATTTGGGTCGACGAGGGTGGCGAAGGAAAACTGGGACGCGTTGGCCGTTGGGTCCGCCCTCTCCGGCACAATCCTCGTCGTGGGGGAAAACGTGTGCGGGATGGACCCAGATGCCAAATTCAGCAATGGAAAGGTAACTTATTCGAAAGACTTGGAGTACCGCGTCAACAAGTTCCGGGAGTTCTGGGACGGGAAATATGGCGGTGTGGCTGTCCAGACCAATGTGGAGGATCAGCGGTTCGGCGTGGACGTATACGCCATATCCGGCCTCGAGGTGGATGTAATAGAGAGGAAGTGGGGGCAGGGGGCAAAGGCCATCGGTGGCGAAGTGAGACTCACATCCTTGGAGAGGGCGCTCACGTTGAAGAAAAGAGGATACCTAGTTTTGCCCGATCCCGAGGACCCATCCGTGCAGGAGGCCTTCAAGGCCGGTCTGTTCAAGACGTTCGAGAGGCACAGCAGGGTCGGCATGCCCACCGAGAGGGACTTCGTCGAGGATGTGGAATGGTTGCGGGAACAGGGCGCGAAGAAGGTCGCACTTAAGACCGGTGCGTATCGCCCTTCGGATGTCGCGTGGACGATGAAGGTGGCGTCTGAGGCAAAAGTGGACTACGTAACGTTCGATGGGGCAGGTGGCGGGACGGGGATGAGTCCCGTCCCGATGATGAACGAGATGGGTACCCCCACCGTCTACCTTGAAGCCCAGGTACTCAAGTGCGCGCAGATCCTGAAGAAGAAGGGGAAGCACGTCCCCGATCTGAGCATGGCGGGCGGATTCATCAGCGAGACGCAGATCTTCAAGTCGATAGCGATGAGCAATTTCGGCGACGGTCCGATGGTCAAAGCGATAACCATGGCTAGGGCACCGATCACCGCTGTCTTCAAAGCCACGTACTTCGTGGAGCTGGCGGAGGCGGGAAAACTTCCGCCGAGCTTCGCTAAGGAGTACGGCGAGGATCCGGAGAAATTCTTCGTCACTTCGACCGAGTTGAAGGAGAAATACGGCGAGAGGTTCAAGGACATCCCCCTGCCGGCGATCGGCCTCTACACTTACCTCGCGGATCGTATCGGAGTTGGACTCCGGCAACTGATGGCGGGCGTTCGAAAGTGGAAGCTGGAGCTACTCAGCAGGGACGATCTCGCTGCACTGACGGAGAGGGCCTCTGAGGTTACGGGGATCCCGACCGTGGATAAGGTCGAGCCCGAAGTGTTCGAGCAAATGCTCGAGTAACCAGCGGTTTCCCAGATGATGGCTCGCGGTTTTTACGTCACGACTCGCTCGCGGAGTTTCTCAAACAGTTGGAGGGGTTCAGTTAGGGGGCGATTCGTGTAGCGATCGGCCCCGATGAAGTCGGGTTGAGGAATCTGATGAAAGTTCTGAATCCTAAGAAATTCTAGCATGTGGACTTAGACCTGCTACCTTTTCCCCTTTTCAGGCGGAGCAATCGACAATTTCATATTTCTCGCAATTCCTTGTGGGAAGGGGAAAATGATGGAGGGAGTCCATCTGCGAAGGGATCTTTTCCTACTTGCTTTCTGCGTTCCGCTAGTTCTCTTGCTCGTCTTCCTGTTGCCGGAGTCAGCGAAGGACAGTCTCGCATTGCACACCGACGCTCCCAATGTTGTATCCCTTTTCACGGCGCACTTCGTCCACGAGGATGTCGGGCATTTCCTTGGGAACGTCGCGTCTTATCTGGCGTTCGCGATCCCCGCATGTCTGTTGGGCTTCTTGGCCGGGCGGGTGAGGGAGCTCCGCTTGGCGGTCGTGTTGATCTTCATCTTGGTTCCTCCCTCATCGTCGGCTCTCTGCCTCCTTACTCCGGGGGCCCGGTTTCTCGGCTTCTCCGGGATAGTCGCGGCCTTCTGGGGCCTTCTGCCGTACTTCTCCCTGAGCTATTTCAAGAAAAGGTGCAACTGGGAGTTCGGCATCCTCTCCCTCCTGAACCTCGTCCTACTCTTCGATGCTGCCGTCCTCTCGGGGCTGTACTTCGAGCTTGCCCCCTACCATTTGGTTCTCGTGGTATCGGCTTACGGGCTCTTTCTGGGGTCCCTCGCTAGGGTGCTCCGCGACGACTCCGTCAGGCTGGGGTTGTGTTCGTTAAGGAAAATGCGGTGGGAAGCGTTGACCATCGCGGCGATTTACCTCCTCGGCTTGGTCGCACTTTTCCCGAAAAACCCTAGGGTCGGGGGAGATATAGTCGGAATACACGTACACTATGTCGGTTTTCTACTCGGATTTTTCATTCCATATTTGTTTGCCGCTAAGAAGGTGGCGAAGCTGCGAAGAAGATGTTTCAAATCCTCGTGGCTTCCTCTACTATTTTCTCCACAGTCTCCATCGATAGTCCTGTCGCCCTCGCCAGCCCCCTTGGCCCAAGCTCGAGAAGGTCCCTCGTCAATATTATCCCCGCCCCGAAGAGGCGGCTCCTCGTCTCATCTCCCACAGATCTCAGGATCGTCGTTGGGTAGAGCTTCTTCTCCTCCACCATTCTCTCCAAGCCCTCTCCAGGGGGATATCGCCAGCTGGTGACTCTGAGCCCAACGCACTCAGCGTACTTCCTCGCCTCGGAGGTAAGCTTCGTGTTGCAGAAGAGCCAGACTCTGTCGAAGCTTTCGTTGAGGTCCAAGAACCTCGCGTAGGTGTACATAACGACCTTAAGATCTGTGTACGTCCCGGGAGAGTTATGGTATTTACACTCAATCATGTAGCATTTCCCGCTCCTCTCCGCGACCACGTCCACCTCTTGGTCGACGCACTTGCCTTGGACGATTTTCCCGACCTCCGTCCTGTAACCGTAGTCCCGGAGGAGTTCCGCGACGAACCTCTCGAACGGGAAGCCAGTTGGGCCGAGGGACATGATGGCTGCCTTCAGGCCGTACCTGGTCGCGGCCTCAGGCTCCTCCTCGAGCAGTTTCAAGGTGAGCTTTCGAATTTCTCCCGTTGTCATCCCGTCGCGGGCCTTTTTCCGAACCTCCTCCGCGATTCTGTTGGCGAGTTTGTGCGATGCGCCCGCCCTCAGGCAGGTCTTCCGAACCTTCTCTACGTCGAACTCCTCTCTTTCGCCAGAGGCCTTCACCACGTGCGTTTCGGTCCCCAACCTCCGGTCTCTGTCGTAGTGGATAAGTCTTTCGTAGCTCAAATAGGAGATCTCAGGGAGGGCTCGTTCATCTTTGTTAAAAACGCGACACGGATCACCACGTGTACTTTACTGGCCCCGGTTGCGTTCCTACCTCCATGGTTCCTCGTGACATCTTCACGTGGATCTTCGAGTAGAGTTTCGTATTCTCTGCGATCCGCAACGGGATCCCTTTCCCGCGATCGCTGCAGGTTACGGTGGCGGACTCTCCCGGCTCAGGGTCCAGCCCCAGGAGTGGTTCTCTCTACATCGAGCCCGAGAACTTTGAGCGGTTCTCGTGGAAGTAAATCTCCACCCGGGTCACCCTGCTCCCTGATGGGGTCGTCACCCTTGTTCTTGAAGGTCAGTTCGTAGGTCGCGTGGAGGGGCCCCCTCGGGGGGGTTATCGGCATTCAGTTCCGCCGGTAGGAAGAGGTCGCGGGGATCGAAAGCTCCGAGGTTCCAGTGGGGCTCAGGGCTCCAGCGTGAAACCAAGCTGTCGCGCACGCGAGTCCCAAGGCTAGAGCAAGCGCTATTGCCCTCCTCATCCGGGCGACCTGCACCACTCGACTACCTCTTTGAAGAGCTCCTCCCCGCTGCAGGGTCTGAGCTCGAACTCGTTCCCGCGCTCGGAGTAGCGCTCGGCCACGCGCTCGGGGTCGGCCCACTCCGGCTCGAACCCTCGCAACTCGCCCGGCTTCAGGGGCATCGAGACGAGCCCGGTCTTGTAGTGGATGCTGTAGGGAGCGCGGACGTCCCCCATAGGCTTGTATACCGAGGCGTCGAAGAGGACCTTGTCCCTTCGAGCCTCCTTCTTCGCCGTCTCTGCCGTCGTCAGGCCGGGCAACTTCTCGGCGACGCGCGACTCGAGGAACCTCACTATGTCAGCGTAGAACGCGAACATGTTCCTCTCCCTGCGCTCGGTCCTCAGGGGCTTCGGCCGGTAGTCCTCGGGGAGTTCATGGGACTCGAACTTCGCCCATATCTGGAATCCTCTGGACCCGGAGTACTTTATCGCGGGCTCCACGCCGTAGCCGGTCAGGAGCTCATGCGCCGCTAGGACGACGCGCTTCGTCTCCTCCATGGGGACTTCCCTCCCCGCGTCGAAATCGATCACCAGCCAGTCGGGCCTGCTGCTGCCCACCCGGTGGATGTACGGGATGAAGTCTATCCCGTGGATGTCGAGCCAGCGCTGGATGTCCTTGGGTCTGCGGATGGTGATATACCTGTCGCCGAGCTTGCGCTGGAGCCAGGCCCTTCCGGTGAAGAGCCTGAAGACGGAGACGTAGCGGTCGCGGCAGAACTCGAGCAGGGCGTCGACAACGCGCGGGTAGTAGAGCTTAGCCCGGTAGACCTTCAGGTAGTCGGGGTTGAGCTCGTCCCGAACTTCCCTCCATCGCTTTCCGAAGTACTTCCTCCCGGCGTCCGTGATCGCGTACTTGCCCTCTCTACTCTCGACGAGCCCCTTCCGCTCGAGCTCGCCGAGGAGAGCAAGGGCGTCGTTCTCCGAGAATTCCCTTCCCGCATCCCTACTCAGCTTCTCTCGGATGTGTGGGACGTCGACGAACTTGCCCCGGCGCTTTATCGCGAGCGTCATGAGGACGTGGTCTTCGGGAGCGGCCTTCTGCAACTATCTCATCTCCTTGAAGCGGGAATCACCCGATAGATGTTCGGTCAGTTGATTTTATAACTGGTTCCCTGATTCTTCACAGCCCCGTGCCTTCGGGTAGGGTCGCGGGTCGGAAAAGTTAGACACTTGTCCAAAACAGACGTTCAGCGCCTCGTCGTGGGGGTCTTCTTTTTAGTCAGAGATTTGATCATGGAAAAAGCGCGACATTTGTTATATTTATAACAACGATTTTTGATACCGGTACTCTTTTATCTTATTTCTTTTATTCGGTCGCGCGCGATCCCCGCGAATCTGCTGACTGGCGGGCACTGGTTATTCGCGATGGAAATTGGCTCCTCCCGCCGTTTGTTATATAACAACTCTCGGCCGAAATCTTTGTTATCAAACGTCGCCCACATAGTCCCTTCATTTTGTTACATATGTAACAAAAAGCAGGTCCCGAACTAGAAATCCCGGCGTCCACGTTTTGAACTGTCAATCCGAATTGCAGATATTCGTGATGCCGTGGATTTGTTGTACATAACAAAAGAACAAAAATTCGAGTTGGCAACTCAGCGAGTTTTCGTTGGTTTCCTATCCGTAGCGCAGGTGACCCTCGGTCTGAGCCCCGCGCGCCTCAGCCTTTCGACGACGTGAGGATAGAGTATCACGTACTCCTCCTCCACATCCGCGAGCGCCGGGTCGATCTCCGCGAGATCTTGCCTCAGCCTTTCGAGGTCCTCCTCCCGGCTGAACGACACCATCACGGCCGCGTGGCAGGGAACCCCGGCGTCCACCAAGTTCCCCAGCCCGCGGAGCTGGAGGTTGAACCCCTCGGGGATCGCCCCGGTGAGGTGGGAGAACTCCTCGGGGTTGGTTCCCTTGAGGGAGACCCTGACGTGAAGGTGCTCAAATCCCGAGAGCTTCTTCGCGAGATCTCGGTCGATGAGGGCCCCGTTTGACTCCAAGATGAAGGTGTAGCGCGTCTCGTCCGCGAGTTCGAGGAGCCGCAGGAGGTGCTCCCTCCCTATCGTTGGTTCGTTACCGCTGACCCTGATCTTTCTGTAACCGAACTTTTCAGCGCAGAAGGTGAGCCTCTCGAACACCTCCTCCGGGGAGTAGAACCTACCTATCCGCTCGGGGTGATCCCTCGGCGCCCCACTCCAGCAGAAGGCGCACCTGAGGTTGCACCCGCAGCAGTCGGCGGAGGCGATTCCCCCGTACCACCTGCCTCCCCTCGCGACCCGGTAGTACTTCCTGAGGTCCTCCTTCACCACTATCTTCTCGGTTCTCCGCGCCAGATCGAGGGGATCGTAGGGCATGTGTCCCGTACTCCAGTTGGAGAACATCAGTTTAAGCGAGGCGGGCGCTTGTTATATTTATAACAAATGCGGAGGGCGATGGCTTTTTACGCGCGCAAGTACTTGGCGACCATTTGTTATGTGGATGACGGTTCTCCGGGCCGAAAATCTTTGTTATATATATAACAAATCGGGGACATCTCGAACCTCATCTAGCTTGCTTAAGTGGGGCCTATCTTTTTGTTACACGTGTAACAAAACGAAGGGGCCGATGGGGGAGTGTTTGTTATATTTATAACAAAGATTTCGAAAGTTCAAAGGCGTATGTGGACTAAAGAGGTCTAGAGTGATCCGATGTTGCCGATCCTCAGGCCCCCTAAGACGGACTTGGAGGAGCTCGCTAGGATTCAAGAGAGCGTGGCGGAGGAGGTCGACAGGAGCGACCGCATACAGAAGCTCGAGACCATCGCCGGTTGTGACGTCTCATTCGCTAGGGGCAACAGGGCATACGCGGCCTGCGCCGTCCTCGACTACCGAAGTTTGCGGGTCCTAAAGTACAGGGTGGAGAAAGTGAAGGTGAACTTCCCCTACATCCCCACCTTCCTCGCCTTCAGGGAGTTGCCCCCGATGCTCTCGGTGGTCAAGGGGATGGATGCGGACGTCTACATGGTCGGGGCTCAGGGGGTCGCTCACCCCAGGCGCGCGGGCCTCGCCTCGCACCTCGGGGTGGTGATAGATCGCCCGACCGTGGGGGTGGCGAAGAGCAGGCTTTGTGGCAGGGCCGTCCCCCCTCCGGACGAGCGCGGAGCCTACTCCCTCCTGGTCGACGATGGCGAGACGATAGGGGCGGTGGTCGTGACGAAGGCGGGTGCTCGCCCCGTCTACGTGAGCATCGGACACAAGGTCTCTCTGGAGCGGGCCATCCGGATAACCTTGCAGACATCTAAGGAGCACAGGTTGCCCGAGCCAATAATGGTGGCTCACAGGCTCGCAACGGATGCCATGCGGAAGACCAAATTTTAAAGTTGAGTGGCACAGTGTTCATTTATCAATCTCCGCGATAACTGTGGTGAAAACAGGTCCTCGCACATCTATGCGTTTCTCGTTTCCAGTTATGTAGCGTAGCGCCGCCTCGTCGATCGCGAGGTTGATGTCGCTCAGCAATCTCACGTTTCGTACCCGAATCTTTACCCGATGTTTGCGTTCGCGAACAGCTTGCTCGATCTCGTGGGCCGCGAGCGCCGCAAAAGCATCGATGTAGCGGATGCCGGTTGACACGCCCTTCTCGCGAACTGTGTTGAGGAATTCGTCCTTCTCCCATCCCTTTGGCGGTACTCCGATGACGTTGCCATCGTAGACGTAAATCTCGTTGAAACCGGCTGGCCCTATCAGCTTCGTCCCACTTTCTGGCTCGACTACTCGAACGGCGATGCGCTTTCCGAAGAGCTTGCCCTCGTATGCCTTGAACTCGCACGGACTCGGTTCGTCGGCGTGTTGCTCGGCTGCGCGCGCGACCGCCGTTGCTATCTCCTCGCCCACCTCGCTCTCCGGCTTCCTCTCCAGCTTAATCATGCCAGCGAGTTCGGCGTCGGAAAAAGCGGGTGGCTTATAGAGGTAGGGAAAAACGAGCGCGCGAATATCCGTCTCGCCAGTTTCGACCATCAGCAACCGCTCGAGCCCTATGCCGAGGTTAAAAACGGGATAAGGAATGTCGTAGTTCGCTAGGGCAACCGGGCTGTAGAACCCCGCATCACCCACCTCAACTAGCTCACCCGTGCGTCGATGGTTGGCGAAAACTTCGAACTCCGTCTGGGGCGCGTAGTATTTTGAAGTGGCTTTCTTGTAGATGAGCTTCACATCCTTGAACCCAAGTTTAGCAAACACTTCGCGCGTGAGGCGCTCGCAGTCTTCTAGGCTAATCTGCTCCGCCATCACCACGATCGATGCTGTCCAAGACTCGTAGAGGTGGCTCTTATCCAGCCTTTGTTCGCGCCTGAATTTGGGCCCGATCGAGAAGAGTTGGAGGGGCAGGGGCTCCCTATGCTGGAGCTCCTGCAACACCAAAAACCATCCCGTGGTCGTGTGCGAACGCAACGTAAGATCCGTGGGCACCGGTCTTAACTCCTTGAACTCCGGGAAGAGGGAGAGGATCCTTGTCGCTTGTCCTTCCCTCAAGTCGAGCTCGCGCACCATGACTTCGACTAGATCGTCCGCCGCGATTTCGCCGCGCTTGTATCGCCTGAATATCGCCTGCAGTTTTTTAAGATCATCAAATTCCGGTGCCACTTGCTTTATCTTCTGAATTTTTTTACGACTAATCCCTATGTCCGGACGCTCGAGGCCTGCTAAGAAGAAGACGCGGTCGAGGATGATCGGTGCTTCGGGCCCGAATTGCTTGTAAACCTCGGATTTTTCGGCTATTACTGGGACAATGATCTCACTAAATCCGAGCTCTAACAATGCTCGTCTAGCTCTGAGGATAATGTTGTACAACGGATGTTCCCTTTGTTTATTAACCAAAGTGAAAAACTTGCCTTTTTTTTCTATTAAATTTGCCGATTCCAGCCAAGCCTTTTCGTAGTTTTTCCTTGCATCTTTCCTGAGCCTTTTGGTGTCAAATTTGGCCACTTCCACCTTCCTCTGAATATTTTTACTCAGACATAATGAATATTCAAATGGCTTAACTTTACCGCCGGGAAGTCCCCTTCCGAAAGGTAGGGGACGAGAGGCGGGACGCATTTATAGTTTTGGTGATAAAACTCTCTCGAGTAGGGCTGGGACGGCCCGAATTCACGCCTGTGGGAAACCGATGACCCGCACGGCGCGGGTAGGCTGGACATCGGACCTCCGTAACCGCATCGGGGATCGAGTCCGGTGGATGAAGCAGGAAGCTCCCCGCGAAAGCTGGGAGTAGTTCACGAATACTGGATGGGGGATCCTTGCGATGTCTTTTTCTTCGTTGCACCTTCCAAAGTTGGCGCAGAAGAGTTTTGACGACATCCGTTGAACACCTTAATCGCTTGCCCGCGACGACATCGGAACGCTCTCAACGTCGAATTTCAAAGTTTCCCTTCTTTTTTCTCCAAAGCATGCTCTAGGCGCTGTTGCCTAAGAGCTGTAGTAACATCGCTTCTCGTCTCCTCCAGAACCCTCCGCGCCACGTCGCACTTGTGTCTCATTCCGGGGAGGATGGAGCTCGGATAATCGAACTCCATCAGCATGCTGAAGATCTCCTCCATCAAGCCGAGCGTGCGCTCAGCTTCGGCCACTTTATCGGTCCGAATCAGGTCGAGGACCCGGCGCCTGAACTCGCCGACGGAGTCCGCGAGCGCCGCGAGGTAGGGCTTGTAGGGGATCCCGAGTTCCTCCGGACCGGGTAGTTCCTTCCCCTTCGAGAGCGCCTGCACGAGCTTCACCTCGGCGAACTCCTGGTAGGCGGTAGCCACCGGGCCGTAATCCTCTAGGTGTGGGAATTTCTTCACCATCTTCGAGAGGAGACTTATCTCTCTCCTTGCTTCTCTCATGGCCTTCCGAAGTGTTGCTTCGTCCCCCCTGTGCAGGGCCGCCATCGCCTGCGCGGAGTTCCTGACTGTCCTCCGGGAAATCTCGAGGACCCTATCGCGGATCTCTTCCTGAGCGTCAAGGTAGCGTCGTATCCTCTTCACTATTTCGCTTGTCAAGTTCACCGCACCTAACTCAGTCTTCGTTTCATAAAAATTCGAGGTTCCCTTCCTTGGTAACTAGCTATTGTTCCCTACCCATCATTGCAGGAAAACGTTGTCCGTGGTTCTTTACCATCTCTAAACTAAAGCTAAAATCCGTGTAGGGCCAAGTGATAACGACGGGATGCCGATGCAAAGGAATAAAGTCACGACTGTCACCTTCCGGGAGATGAAGGAGCGGGGGGAGCGGATAACGATGCTCACCGCCTACGACTGCCCCACGGCGCGCCTGGTGGACGAGGCCGGGATCGACGCCATTCTGGTAGGAGACTCCGTGGCCAATGTGATTTTAGGTTATAAGGACACCCTCGCCGTGACGATGGAGGAGATGTTGCACCACACCCGCGCCGTAGCGAGGGGGGTGAAACGCGCTCTGGTGGTGGGAGACATGCCCTTCATGTCTTACCAAGCGAGCGTGGAGGAGGCCGTCCGAAACGCCGGGAGGTTCCTGAAGGAGGCCGGTGCCGAGGCCGTGAAGGTCGAAGGGGGGCGGGAGGTCCTCGACAAGGTGGAGGCGATGATCCAAGCCGGGATTCCAGTCATGGGGCACTTGGGGCTTACCCCTCAGTGGGTTCACAGGCTCGGGGGCTATAAGGTTCAGGGCAGGAAGCAGGCAGCGGCTAGGGCGATACTCGAGGACGCGAAGAAGCTCGAGGGGGTGGGAGTCTTCGGCATAGTCCTCGAGTGCGTCCCTTGGCAGCTCGCGAAGCTCATCACCGAGCGCGTTAGGGTCCCGACCATCGGTTGTGGCGCTGGTCCCTACTGTGATGGGCAGGTCCTAGTTCTGCACGATTTGCTGGGGCTCTCGCAACTCTCCCCCAGGTTCGTCAAGCGCTACGCTGATTTGGCCACACTGGTTAGGGGGGCCCTGAGGAGGTACGTCGGGGAGGTGCGGGCCGGAAAGTTCCCGACGCTCGACCACAGCTACGAGATGGACGAGGCCGAGTTTAGGAAGCTCAAGAAGTCGGTTGGTGGAGGCAGGGAATCCTCTGTTTGAAAAAGTAGCTTCAGCACTTCGGTAGGAAAGCCCTCAAAAGGCACCATGACGTCGAAGGGACTTCATCATCGGAGAAGAGTAACTGTTGGTTCGATGGGCGGGCTGGACTCCTCGATAAGTTGCGCAGACTCGGGTGACTCGCACCACCACCTCCGCGGGAGAAACAGGTTTTTTAAGCTGCAGGTTCTATTAGGGGTGGATTTAGAAAGAAACGAGGAGGTGGATCGATGGCAGATCTCCCGAAAGCCACGATAATTCGGATATTCAAGGATGCAGGGGCCAAGCGGGTTTCCGGCGACGTTCCTGACATGGTCAACAAGATAGTGAAGGCCATAGCGAAGGAAGCGGTGAAATCCTGCAAGGCGGCTGGACGGAAAACGGTTTCCAAGGAGGACCTGAAATTGGTAGTGGTTTCGTAACCGCTACCTCCTCTTTTATTTTCCTGGTGAAGTAAATTTTTTAAAGAGAAGAAATAAACTATCGGCTCAAATGAGTCAAGAAATTAAGTTCGGGTTTATTGTGCCACAAGGCTGGAAGCTAGATTTGCCCCAAGAGTTGTCCCCCACGGAGCAATTCGAGTTAATTAGAAAAGTGACGAGGGATGCGGAAACCTTGGGATATGATTCGATATGGTTTTTTGACCACTTTCATACGGTGCCCAAAATAGAGCATAGATCGGTGTTTGAGTGCTGGACCACGCTTTCGGCTTTAGTGACCCAAACTGAAAAAATAAAGCTAGGTCAAATTGTGACGTGTAACTCTTATAGGAACCCGGCGCTGCTTGCTAAGATGGCATCGATTCTGGACGTGGTATCGGGTGGTAGGCTAATATTGGGCATGGGGGCTGGCTGGTACGAGCACGAATACCTTGGGTACGGTTTCGACTTTCCAAGGGCCGCTGAACGCATCGCTATGCTCGACGAAGCGGTTGAGATAATAAAAAGAATGTGGACCGAGCCTGTGGTGAATTTCGAGGGTAAATACTACAGGCTTCGGGGGGCAATTAATTATCCCAAACCAGTTCAGAAGCCTAGGCCGCCGATATTGATAGGCGGGGGAGGGGAAAAGCTCACGCTTAAGGTGGTGGCGAAGCACGCGGATATTTACAACTTGTGGGGAGGAACGTTGGAGGACTTCAGAAGGAAGCTTGAGGTCTTGAAACGCCACTGTGAGAAAATAGGAAGAAACTACGAGGAGATAGAAAAGAGCTATTCCACCGATGTGGTGATCTGTGAGAGCGAAGGAGAAGTTCAGGATTTGATAACAGAATTGAAAAAAGAAGGCTGGGAGGAATTGGAAGAAATACCGGAGGAGAAAATCATCGGCACCCCGGAAAGCTGCATCGAACAAATAGAAAAATTTGTCGAATTAGGGGCCACGTATTTCATCCTTTACTTCCACCGTGCCATTCAAACGCGGTCCTTTGAACTCTTCGCGAAGAAAGTTATCCCGGCGTTCAAAAAAAGCTAGGAAGTGCTGACCATTGCCAGCGCGGGCGAGGGAGCAAACACTCGTGTTAGCTTTGAAACCTCCTTATTCTCGAGATTTTTGGACCCAAGATCGAGGAAATTGGTTGCGACGTCTCTGGGGATAATCCGGTCGACTTGGTGGGGTTCTAGCCCTTTAGTTGCTCTATTTTCCTCCTTCCGAGGGCTTGGATGTAGACGACCTCTGACCCTTCCTTGATCTCCCCCCGCAACTCCATCGGCACCGGCAGCTCGAAGGTCTCGTAGGTGGAGAGATCCATAAGCTGTGCGCTGTTCTCCATGACAGCGAGAACCTGCGCGGTGCTTCTCTCGATTATTGGGACTTCAACTTTTGCCCCAGAGGGCTTCACTACCGTCCGTTTGTGCCCGTCGAAAATGCCTATTACGTCCACCTTATACTTCGCGTGTCCGTGTTTTCCGGGGGCGGAGGAGGACATGTTTATTATGCGACAGGGCTCGTCATCCACGATAATGAAGCGTCCCTTCTTCAGTTTTCCGATCTCCACCATTTCCTTCTCCATCTGAGCACCTTCACCTTTTTTCTGTTCATCTCCTAATAAAGTTGGTGCTGGCCACCCCAACGCTCAAGTTATTAATTATGTTTCCCCCAGTGTTTGTGGGGTTCAAATGAAAATAGGCATAGTCTCCCGCCCGGACCTGCCAGAGGCAGTTGACCTCACAAGGAAGGTGATTAATTGGCTCTCTGGCTCCGAGGTGCTACTGGCTCCGGAGATAGCGAGGGAACTCGGAAAAGATGGCGCTCCAGTATCCGATATGGGGGCAGATGCGCTCGTGACAATAGGGGGGGACGGGACGGTGCTTAAGGTCCAGCACGAGGCTCCAGGGGTCCCCATCCTAGGGATAAATATGGGCGGGACGGGATTTTTGGCGGACGTGAGCCCGGACGCGGCCGAGGAGGCGATCAGATCCCTCTTGGAGGGAAAACTCGAGTTGCAGGAGCGCGTAAAGCTTGCGGTTAAGATTTCTGGGAGGAGTCTGCCGGACGCACTTAATGAGGCCGTCGTCCGTGCAGCTAGTCCAGGCCGCGCCTTAGACTTTGAGGTCATGGTGGACAACGAGATCGCAGAGAGGGCGAAAGGGGACGGAGTGATAGTATCCACCCCTACTGGGAGCACAGCTTACAATTTGGCGGCGGGAGGTCCAGTGCTCGATCCTAGGCTCGAGGCTTTTTCCGTGGCCCCCCTGTGCACGCACAGACCGCGCGCGATTCCGTTAGTCGTCCCCATGTCTAGTACCATCCGCGTTAGACTGCTCAGGCCCGATCGCAGGGGCCAAGTAGCTATCGATGGACACTTCACGGAGGAAGTATCGCCCGAGGACGAGTTGCTCTTCTACCGCTCGGAGAAGCCGGCCAAGTTCTTCAAATGGGGAAACAAATTCTACAAGAAGGTGAGGGAGAAGCTGTAGATGTCGGGCACGGTGTACGTTTTAGACACCTCCGCTGTTATCGCCGGCTTCGTCCCGGGACTCGCCGATGTCCGGCAGGTAACCGTCCAAGAGGTCCTCGAGGAGGCACGAGGTCTTAGGTTTAAGCTCGAGTTGGAAACAGCTGTGACATCTGGGAAAGTCGAGATAGTGGAACCCTCGAGCAGTTCGCTAGTGGTTGTTGAGGAAAAGGTAAAGGAAACAGGGGATAAGCTCTCGCCGACTGATGTGAAGTTGCTAGCGCTGGCGCTGGATCTCTCGAATGCTGGTGAGGAACCGAGACTCGTGACGGACGATTATGCAATCCAGAACTTGGCCTCCTTACTTGGACTATCCTACGAGAAGGTTCTCATGCCGGGCATAACTGAGGTCCTAAAGTGGGAGATGAAGTGTCCAGCGTGCGGACGCACTTATCCACCCTCCGCCTCCCGTTGCAGAGTGTGCGGATCCAATCTGATCAGAAAGCCTAGAAGGAAATCGAGGCAGCTCTGCAAGGACTCTCATTAAGCGTACCTCCAAGAAAAGCTCGTGGTGCTCCAAGGTCTCGGTAGACCTTCCCCAGTCCTTCTGGAGAGCCTCCGGTATATTCCCGGAACGTGTCCAGCTCCGACGACGCAGATTATCCTTCCTGAGCTCTCGGTGAGGAGCCCCTCGATCCTTCTGGCCATATAGTCGTCCCTTTCTCGAATCAGAACCTCATACGACGTTGGCGAAATCTTCTTGAGTGAAGAAAGCAGAAGCCTCACGACTTCTTCGTCGGTTACTCTCTCGATATCGACAGGTGTTCCAAAGGGGAGGAGGCCGAGCAACAGCTCCAATCCGAGCTTGATTTTTTCCCTTATCCCCATGCGCTCAGTCAGGCGTTGGAGGGTTAGTCTAATATCCCTGTCGATCAGTTCGAGTCTGGAGCCGACCCTTCTCGCGCTTCGGACTGCGGTTAGCATCTCCTCCCCAGCGGGCATCCCGGTCTTGAGAGCTACTCTCTTTTGCACCAAGTAGAGGAGCCAGTTAAGTGCGCTGGTTTGGATCCCTCCTCGTAATGTCCTCTCGGCTCCTTTTCTCCCGCCCGTGAGCAATAGGAATCTTGTGGGACAGAGTTCGACTCCGACGATCTCTGGGCGCTCCTTGAGGATTGTGTCCTCAACCTCCCTCTGGCTCCTTGGCAGGACATGTGCCACTCCGACGATGGTTAAGCGTTCGCCCACTCTCTTAATCATTCTTTGTTTCCACCACCCGGTAGCTCAACAGTATATCCTCTCCGATTTTCCTGACGTCCACCGGCTCGAGCTTGATGCCTTCAGAGATCTTTTTGAATCCTTCCCCCCCGACTAGTGTCTTCGCTTTCTCTCCACCCACTATCCGGGGAGAAACTGTTACGCGAATCTCGTCAACTAGCCCCTCCTTTAGCATTCCCCAGTTGAGCGTGGAACCACCCTCCAAAAGGAGGACTTTGACCCCGTGAGCATAGAGGTACTTGAGCAACTCTCGGAGGTCGACCTTTTCGTTCCCAGCTATTACTAGCTTAGCTCCCTTCTCTCGGAGCTCCTCCAGCTTTTGTTTTTTTGCCCTCGAGGTTGTGGCGATGATAGTTGGAGCTGAGTCGTCCAAAACCTTGGCGTCGAGCGGGATCCGCGCCGAGCTATCGACTATGACTCTGGTGGGGTTTTTACCCTCCGCGTGTCTCACAGTGAGGGACGGGTTATCCGCGAGCACCGTTCCTATCCCGACCATGACGGCGTCCACTCTCCCCCTTAATTGGTGGGTTCTGCTTAGGTCTTCCCTCCCGGAGATCCTACTGTCACCACTTTTCGTGGCGATTTTTCCGTCCAGCGTCATAGCAGCGTTGAGTATCACGTAGGGCCGAGTCATTTAGACTACCAGTCTCTCCTTTTTGCTGAATTTCTAATAAGCCTGTCCGATCGCGAGGCTTGGAATCGGACTAGGATTATTTATAAAGCTAGCGTCATGCATATATTGTGTCATGTATGCGTGCAAGGAGTGGGAGGTGGTTCGTGGATGAGGGTGTCTGAGTACTACGGCATGCGCATTTACAGCGATAGAGCCCGCTACGTCGGTTCAGTTCAGGACGTGGTTCTGGACGATGAGGACGGCGAGATTTTCGGGCTGGCGCTTGAGCGAAGGGGCGATAAGGTGGCGACCGTCCCTTACAGTAGCGTCATGGCGATCGGGGATATAATTCTCGTTCGCACCAAATCGAGGTCCGGGGAGGAAACCGAGGAAGAGACGGAGAGCTAATTATGCTGTGCGAGTTCGGCGGCAAGCGCCCCAAACTCCACAGGACAGCATATGTACATCCGTTAGCGACAGTGATCGGCGATGTGATCGTCGGTAAGCGCTCGAGCATCTGGCCTGGCGCGGTCGTCCGCGGGGACTTTGCGAGGATTGAGGTGGGCGATTATTCCTGCATTCAGGACAATTCCGTGGTTCATCCCGCGGACACCTACGTCGACGGGAAACCAAAGTACCTGCCAGTCAAGATCGGAAATTACGTGGTGGTTGGCCACAACGCAGTGGTGCATGGTGCGACCATCTCCGACAACTGCGTGATCGGAGGCGGGTCGACAATTTTCAACGGGGCGAGGGTACACCGGAACTCCATCGTTGGGATGGGCGCGGTCGTTTTGGGAAACAGCGAGGTCCCTTCTGGCACGGTTGTCGTTGGCATCCCCGCGAGGCCGCTACGCAAGTTGAGCGAGGAGGAGATCAGGAAAATTCGCGTACAAGCCGAAAATTACGCCAAATTGGCCGCGCAGTACAAGATGGCGGAATCTAAGGGGTCCCCTCGGTAAAAGAGGCACTTCGGTTGACTATCTGGGATCCCGTACTCCCCTAAGTTCGAATTTCTGAAACATGCTGTGGATCTTATTTTTAATGTCGATCAGTTTTTCGGGAGGGGCAGGAGTTGATTTTTCTAGTTTTTCGTCTATTGGGGTACGGGGAGTAAACTGCTGGAGGACGTATCGCTTTGCTCCCTTAAGCTCTTTGGCAATAGCTAGGATATCCTCTTCGCTCAGTAGGTCTGGAACAAAAGTAGTTCGAAACTCGTAGTCAACTTTGCCGCGCTTGAGTAATTCGATGCTTTTTAGCACTTTCTCGAATATTGTCTTATCCTTGATCCCAGCGATCTCCTTATAGCGTTCCCAAGTGAGGGGCGCTTTAACGTCCATGGCGATGTAGTCCACCAGCTCCTCTTCGATTAGCTCCTCCAACATTTCCGGGTTTGACCCGTTTGTCTCTAGCTCCACCAAAAAGCTTAGCTCTTTGACGCGTCTGAGGAACCTCGGCAAGTCTGGATGTATCGTCGGCTCCCCACCCGTTACGGCCAGACCGTCGAGCCAACGTTTTCTACTCTTCAGCAACCCGATAACTTCCTCTTCCGACACGGACGGTATGGAGTCAGGGTTTAATACTAAATCCCGGTTGTAGCAGAAGGGGCACCTGAAGTTGCATCCTCCAGTGTGGACGACGGCAACTATCTTATTTGGATATTCAATCAAGGAGAGGGGCAAAAGTCCTTTGAACTCCATTGCTTCACCTACTTCCGTTTGAATTCCTTCTCGAGGGCGATTTTCTGGTCATATCTCGCACGCTGGCGGAATTCCTCCTGCTTGCCGTCGTTCCAGTTCTGTACCGGGCGATAGTATCCCACGACTCTGGAGTAGACTTCCGTCTCCCTGCCGCAGCGCGGACACTTGAGGTGCTCTCCCGATATGTATCCATGCTCCTTGCATATGGAGTATGTTGGGGTTATCGTGATGTATGGCATCTTCGTGTTTTCCATCACTTTCCTGACGAAGTGCTTGCATGCATCCCCAGACTGCATTTGCTCGCCGAAGAAGACGTGGAACACCGTGCCACCGGTGTAGAGGACTTGGAGTGACTCTTGGTGCTCTATTGCATAGATGACATCAGTTGTCTTATTGACGGGCAACCAAGTGGAGTTGGTGTAATACGGCGCTCTTTCGCCGGCAACTTTGATGTCGGGAAATTTCTCCTTATCAATTCTTGCGAGCCTATGGCTTGCCCCTTCCGCTGGGGTTGCCTCGAGGTTATACAAGTTGTTGGTTTCCTCCTGATACTCGCGGAGTTTTTCCCGCATGAACTTTAAGACCTTGATGGCGAAGTCCCTGCAATTTGGCGTCGAGATGTCTTCACCAAACAGGTTGAGGCAGGCTTCGTTCATCCCGACCAGACCTATGGTGGAGAAGTGGTTCTCGAGTGTTCCCAGGTAGCGCTTTGAGTATGGCATCAGCCCCCTCTCCATATTCTCGCTGACAACTTTGCGTTTGATTTCGAGGGAGATTTTCGCGAGATCCATAAGGTGCTCCAAGCGCTCGAGGAATTCGTCCTCGTTTTTGGAGAGGTACCCCAAGCGTGGCATATTTATTGTGACGACACCGATGCTCCCCGTTTGATCTGCTGATCCAAAAAGTCCTCCCGTGATGTTTCTCTTGAGTTCCCGGAGATCAAGGCGGAGATGACAACACATCGAACGTATATCGCTGGGTTCCATGTCTGAATTGATGAAGTTGGCGAAGTACGGGAGGCCATACTTTGCAGTCATCTCGAAGAGCAAGCTGGAATTCTCTGAATCCCAGTTGAAGTCAGGGGTTAAATTGTAGGTCGGAATGGGAAAAGTGAAGGGTCTTCTTCGCATATCCCCCTCCGAGTAGATCTCGATGAGGGCGCGATTCAATAGATCGCTCTCCTCCTGATAGTCCTCGTAAGTCTCATCGAGTAATTCCCCTCCGACCGTGGCATGTTCGCTCTTCAAGTCCTCCGGGATGGTCCAGTCGAGAGTAATGTTGGTGAACGGCGTCTGGCCACCCCAGCGGGATGCTATGTTCATGTTGTAAATGAACGTCTGGATGGCCTGTTTGATCTTGCGATAACCCAATTTGTCCTTTCTGACGAAGGGGGCCAAGTACGTGTCGACCGAGTTGAACGCCTGTGCGCCTGCCCACTCGTTTTGTATGGTGCCCATAAAGTTGGCCATCTGTAGGAGAGCGGTGTCCAGATGTCTTGGCGCACGCGACTCAGTTTTGCCGGGGATTTCGTTAAATCCTTCGTGAAGCAACGCCCTTAAGTTCCAGCCAGCACAGTAACCCACGATCCCCATGTAAAGGTTGTGTATGTGAAAATCTCCCTCCTGATGGGCTCTGGCCACGGGCTCTGGGTAGACCTTGGAAAGGGTGTATTCGGCCACGGCCTCGCCGGCAAGCCTGAAGAAGACCGATGAAAAAGAGTAGGACAAGTTCGCGTTCTCCCTTACTTCCCAACGCGTCCGCTTCAAGTAATCTTCAACGATTTCTCCGATGCTGAGTTTTTCTCCCGTTTTGATCCCCCGATAACTGCTCTGCTTAAACCCCTTTCTTTACTTTTAACTTTGTCGGCGGGAAGTCCCCTTCCGTGAGGGTGGGGATGAGAGCCGACATGTTTATATTTCTCCATCGGCCCCGTATATTTGTATGTGAGGGGGGCCACTCTCGAATGGGAGGAGGTCACATACTTGCCTTATTAGGGCAAGTTAGCGGTTATGGGGAACCGATATGGTGAAGACTCAAATCCAGAATATAGTCCTTTCCGTGACGTACGAGGGCGTTGAGTTCGATTTGGAGAAGCTAG
>JAGGTB010000017.1 GCA_021163965.1 Hadesarchaea archaeon
AGGAAATACATTCAAATAGGACGTCGACGTAAAATTGACCCGATTCGCATGGAAGCGAGGATAATTAAGAAGGTTAATAATCCGTTGCTGAGGCGCACGGAGATTTACTTTGAGATAGATCACCCAAGGGGCCCGACTCCAAGACGCATGGAGGCGCGCAAGCTATTGGCTGACAAACTCAAGGTTCCCGAGGATCTAGTATTGATAGAGAAACTTGCCACGCCACACGGTCGTCATGTAGCGGCCGGAATCGCGCGGGTGTACAATTCTAGAGAGCGTTTGGAGGAGCTGGAGCCGAAGTACTTGTTGGAGCGAGAAGCTCGGAAGGAGAAGACCAAGAAGGAGGGTGAAGAAAAGTCCGAATCGCCGGAAGAAAACCCCCCAGAAGAGAAATCCTCTGAGGGGAAAGAGGGGAGTACGTGAAAAAGGTAAATGAGGAGAAGGCTGAAGAGACGAAGGGGGGAGAACATGGGGAAGAAGAAAAAGCCTAGGAAGGAGGAGGCTCCGAAGGAAGAGAAGCCCAAGGAGAAGCCGAAGAGGCGTAAGGAAAAGGCGGCGAAGTTCAAGCTCTTTGAGGTGGGAGATGAGGGAAGGGTCAAACGGCTGAGGCCCTATTGCCCTAGGTGCGGGCCTGGAGTTTTCATGGCAGATCACGGAAATCGTCTAGCATGTGGCAAGTGTGGGTACACGGATTTCAAGAAAACTGAATGAGCTCCCCACGTACAAAAGCTAGTGCGGAAACTCTCCATTTCCTTGCGCAACGCGGGGGGTTCTCGACCTTTTGCTTTCGAGAACCGAGAGTTTTTTTTTTGGTTAGATGGTGAGGATCCATCGATCTTATGAGTGTTCTTCTTTATCTTGTGAGAACTCCACTTGAATTCCCAAGATTTGTTCGGATAATTCTTGAACTTTTTTCCGTGTTTTTTCCACTTCGCAACGAGTTCTGCTGATTTTTGTCCCGATTTCTGCCAACTTGTTCTTAGTTCTCTCCATCTCAGCCTTCAGGGATTCCAGGGATCTTTCAATAAGGCGTTTTTGCTCCAATATCGGGGACTTGTTGCATTTCTCCGTCACGGCTCTCAGTTCAGTTTCCAGTCGCTCGTGCCTGGCTCGGAGGGCGATCAGTCTCCTGTTTTCGAGGAGGTCGGAAATTTGTCTCAGTTTCTTCTGTCGCTCGCGCGGATCTAGCTCGATTTTCCCTTCGAGGATCGCTTGTTTGAGATGCCCAAGGATCGATGAGAGTTTCGGTAGCTCCACTATTTCCGATAGGGCTGCTCTAACGGGATTGTCGAGATACGAATCTATGGCTTGAATGGTCCCCCTGTCGAGCGGGTACTTTTCAGTCGAGGCGAGTTTTCTCATCTTTCGGAGTGGGCGGGAGACCGGTGAGAGTGCTAGGAGAATCGATTTCTCCGTTGTTTTGAGTTCTTCCTCGAGTTTCGCCTGCTTCCTTTTCAAATCCTCCAAGTTTTGAAAGGCCTTACTCTTGATGAGGTTCTCCAGCTCTTCGGCTTCTTTTGCGCGCGCCTTCTGTAATTTCTCAATCTTACTAGTCATGGTCTTTTGCTGACGGTTGAGTTCCCGAAGATTCTGGATGGAGCTCCTATACTCGGCCACAGCGGAGGAAATCCTAGTGAGCTCCCTCACCCGCGATTTTCCGCGCTCTAGGATTCTATCCAGTTCTCCGCTTAAGTCTCGCAGTCTCCTAATTGGCTCTGCAAGTTCTTTCATCTCCCGCTCGAAGAGCATCCCGACGTATCTGCCGTGGTAGGTGAGAGCGCCTTTCAGCAGCTCAATGTTCTTTTCGAGCTTCGTGCCGAACGTTTGCAGACTTTCCCAAGTAAGTTCGGACGGCGGGTTTATTTCTTCCGCGGCACGGCTCACTTTGCTGGTTAGCAATCTCTTTGCTTCTTCGGCGGACCTTTGCAGGTGCAGGTGTACCTCCTCTGTAGTTTCGGCTTCGGAAAGCCTTCCGGCCGCGGATTTCAGACGACCAGACAACTCTTGGAGTTCTCCCAGCAAAGCTCTGGCGGACTTCTCTCCACCCTCTATAGCCTCCTTCTCAAGGTTCTCGATCTCCCTTTCAAGTTCTTCTAGAGAAAGGCTTCTAATTTTCTCCTTCGGTGGCTCACCTCTGAAGATTTTCTTAATTCTTTCGAAGACCATATGAACCCCGCTGTCTCGTCCATCCTTAGTTAGAAAGGTCATGTTTTAACCTTCACTGCCAGTTTTTTTCTGAAGGACAAAGCCATAGTTACAGATACCGTTCAAGTTGAGAAAGGAGCGATTGTTGAACGAATATCGGGGCCCTTTGAGTAAAGTTTATCCAGAGGTCGAAGTTGCACCTCTTTGCAAAATGGGGGCGGTTCATCCGTTCCTGCTCATCCGGAAGATTTTAATACCTTACCGGCAACGGTTGAGCATCAATGAAGGAGTGAGTAAATTGCAGGCAAAGAGGTACAGAAGAGGACCACTAGCCCCCGTAAGCGAAGGCGACACCCGAACCGTGAAAATAGAGGCCAAGGGCAAGAGCGGTGACGGGCTCGCGCGCATCGAGGGCTTTGTGGTTTTCGTTCCAGGCGTCAATGTCGGGGACGAAGTAAAGGTCCGCATAACATCCGTGCGGCGGAGATTCGCGACAGCCGAAGTCGTTAGGGAGTAGTTTATCCCTTTGCTCCGGAACTTTGGCGTTCTCCAGCGGTAGCTCTATCTCGGGTGCTTTGCGCTAATTTAGCGGGGTTGAGCACATTGTGAGAGGTGGAGGGGGACCGCTGAATGATTAGAACAGCTGACAGATCAGGCGTGGAGTATCGGGCTCGGCGACTTCAGCATCCGGCAGGTGGGGGTACGAGGCGCTCGATTGGTATGGAGATGACCGAAAGAGCTTTAGTGAAGATTGCGGGGATGTGCGGGATATTGGGGCCAATCATAGCCTTTGGATCCATAGCGACTTCAGTCCTCCTGCACCCCTGGTTTAGCTGGGCAGACAACGCGCTGAGTGACCTCGGGGCGATCGGGACTTCCTACAACAGGGTATTCAACTTCGCACCGCAAGAAAACTTCCTGCCTTTAGTGGGGAGATGAATTGCGGAAGTTTAAATGCTCCGGTCCGGTTAGTTGAGGTGGGATGTTCCCGTGCGGAAAGATGTTCAGGTAACGGTTGTGGGAAAAGTTTTCAGGCCCAACGGGCTGAAGGTCTTGGCCCTAAACAGATGCCTCAGCGACTATCTTCGTCTTGTTAAGTGGTATCTGCGGTTCAACTCGACCTCCAAGGAGTTTCTGCACGAAAAAGGCTATGAAAAGGCCAAGAGGCTTTTCAACCTCAACACCGCCCTGATCCAGACTGCAAGGGACAAAGCGTTGAAGTCCTGAAGAGCTTTGGGAAGAACAAAAAGGACGACAGCGCCCTGAGGCTCAAGAGAGTATCCATGCGCTTCGACAAGCGGTGCTAGCGATGGACCAGCGCATAAATCCTTAGGCGTAGAAGGGTGATTGGATGACCATGATATGTTTGGGGATGGAGGGCACCGCCCACACGTTCGGTGTTGGCATAGTGGATACCGAGGGCAACATCTTGGCCAACGTCTCAAGAACCTATGATCCCGGTATGGGTGGGATTCATCCTCGTGAGGCGGCACAAGCTCACGCGAAAAACGCGCGCGCGGTGGTGGTGGGGGCTTTAGAGGAAGCGGGGATAAGCCTTGGGGATGTGGATCTCGTAGCTTTCTCCCAGGGCCCCGGGTTAGGCCCGTGTCTTCGGACGGTTGCTACCGCCGCGCGCGCCCTTTCGGCTTGGCTGGGCGTCCCGATTCTCGGGGTCAATCACTGCGTTGCTCACGTCGAGATAGGTAGGCTCTCCGAGGGGGCTGAAGATCCGGTTACCCTCTACGTCAGCGGGGGGAACACCCAAGTCATAGCCTTCGATGCTGGCAGGTACCGCATCTTCGGTGAGACACTCGATATCCCTGTCGGCAACTGCCTCGATGTCTTCGCCCGTGAGGTCGGGCTTCCCCACCCCGGTGGCCCGAAGGTCGAGCAGTTGGCGAGGGACGGCAAGCAATACATCGAGCTACCATACAGCGTGAAGGGGATGGATCTCTCCTTCTCAGGGCTGGTGACTGAGGCGGTTCGGAAGTACCGGGAAGGGGTCAAGTTGGAGGACCTATGTTACAGCCTCCAGGAGACGGCCTTCGCGGCGCTGGTTGAGGTGACCGAGAGGGCCGTCGCACACACGGAGAAGAAGGAGGTCATGCTAACGGGCGGCGTGGCGGCTAATCGGAGGCTTAGGGAAATGCTCGGGCTGATGGCGGAGGAACACGGGGCAGAGTTCTTCGTCCCGCCCATGAGCCTGTGCGCGGACAACGGGGCGATGATCGCGTGGACTGGACTATTAGCCTACCGGCACGGGGTTAGGCAAAAGCTGGAGGAGACCGTAGTGAGACAGCGCTGGCGGACGGATGAAGTCGAAATACCTTGGAGGAGGAGCTCTCCATGCCGTTGATAAGGAAGGGCGCCGAGGCGAACCTCTACTTGGAAGATTTCCGAGACGTTCTCCACCCCGCGGGCGAGGGGAAGGTCCTGGTAAAGCACAGGATCCCGAAGCGCTACCGCGTCGGGGAACTCGACGAGCGACTGAGGGACTCGAGGACGGTGCTCGAGGCGAGGCTTCTCTCCGACGCCAAGCGCGCTGGGGTCCCGACACCGGCGATCTACGAAGTCGACAGGGAGGAGACGCGCCTAGTGATGGAATTCGTGGAGGGCGAGAGGGTCAAGTCCGTCTTGGAGGAGATGAACTCGAGCGAGCGCAGGAAGCTGTGCGAACTCATTGGGAGGCAGATAGCGCGCCTGCACCTCGCGGGAATAATCCACGGGGACCTCACGACCTCGAATATGATCAGGACCCGCGATGGAAGGGTTTATTTCATAGACTTTGGCCTCGGTGAGTATTCGTCTTCGGTCGAGGCCCGGGGCGTGGATTTGCACCTTCTCAAACGCACCCTGCGGAGCACCCATCATCGGGTCGCAGAGGAATCGTTCGAGGCCGTCGTCGCTGGATACGAGAGGGAGTTCGGAAGGAAGGCGAAGGAGGTAATAAGACGCGTAGAGGAAATAGAGCGCCGTGGGAGGTACATCGCGAGGGAGGAACGCTCTCGTATGCGATGACTGTAGTAGTTATAGTCGGTCGGTGAACAAATAGGATCGCTTTTCACATTTTTCTTCTACTTGTTAAATGACAATGCCTATGTGCCAGTTGTTGTAGTGGTTGTTCTCTGCTACTTTTTCTGTATTGTTATTTCTGCACCTGTTCTTGCCATCTTTGTAAATATGATTCGAAATGAGGGTCGTTGTACTGGCAATAAAATTTTCAACTAAATCGTTGTTATGATATAACAAATGGGCCCACCTGCGTGGCGGAGTTCCCTGATTAATTTCGCTAGGGATGAAGGGAACAATTGTTTGTTAAACTATACAATTGACAAACGAGAAGCCGACACTTATTGACTTTCGGGGGGATTCTAGGGAGCTTCTGTGCATTTGTCATTTGTTATAAATATAACAAACACCCCCCATCGGTCCCTTCGTTTTGTTACACGTGTAACAAAAAGATGGGTCTCGCACTTGGATAGACTGGGGTCCGAGATGTCCCGGGATTTGATTTGTTATATATATAACAAAGATTTCGGCCCGGAGGACTGTCATCCACATAACAAATGGTCGCCGCGTGCTCGCGCGTAAAAAGCCATCGGCCTGGCATTTGTTATAAATTTTGTTATAAATATAACAACTGCTCGATCCCCTACACGGGCGTGATTAGGTTGCGCGGGGCGAGTGGAACGCCGGGTTAGCTTTTTCCCCTCCCCCTGGTGTTTTTCGTCGTAACTATGGCTCTTGATTCTTCTCAGGGAAAGTCCTGCTGGAGCGCCTTTTTATAGGCGCGCGTGGTAGACGTGGTTAGCATGTCGAAAGCTCTCACGTTCGTCACGAGCAACCGGCACAAGTTCAAGGAGGCGGAGAGGATAGCAAAGGAGCACGGCGTCAAGTTAAGGTGGCGAAATATCTCGTACGCCGAGATCCAGTCCGATAATCTCGCCGACATAGCAAGGGTAGGCTCGCAACTCGCGGCGATGTTTATTCGCGCTCCCTGTTTCGTCGAGGACGCTGGACTGTTCATCGAGGCTTTGAGGGGCTTCCCGGGCCCCTACTCGGCCTACGTCTTTAAGACGATAGGCAACGATGGGATATTGCGGTTGATGGAGGGTGTCGACAATCGGGCGGCGGAGTTCAGATCGGTTGTTGGATATTGTGAGTCCTTTAGTAATTCCCCGAAAATTTTTGAGGGGCGTGCTAAGGGAACAATTGCGCTTGAGGTGAGGGGGAAGGGCGGGTTTGGATATGACCCGATCTTCCTGCCCCATGGCGGTGATGGGCGAACGTTCGCCGAGATGAGTACCGATGAGAAGAACGAGCTCTCCCACCGGGGGGAGGCTATTAGAAAACTAGTTAAGTGGTATGTGGAAGTAAAGGAGGGCGAGGGGATCAAGTGAACGGAACACCGAACTGGGTTGAGCTATCCCCAGAAGATGTGGAGAAATTAGTCGTGGACTTGGCCAAGAAGGGATATCCGCCGAGCAGGATAGGGATAATCCTTCGGGACCAGCACGGGATCCCAGACGTGAAGCAAATTACAGGGAAGAGCATGATGGATATCCTCAGGGCTCATAACATCAAACCCGAGGTGCCAGAGGATTTGATGAACATCATAAGGAAGGCTGTGAACTTGCACGAGCATCTGGAGCGGAATCCAAAGGACTTGGTTTCCAAGCGCGCGCTTAGCATTCTTGAGTCCAGAATTCACAGGCTAGTCAAGTATTACAGGCGCAGGAGGGTTCTGCCACCCGACTGGCGCTATACGCGGGAGCGAGCGGCCCTTCTCGTCCGCGGGTAGAAAGTTTGGAGGCAGCTTGGAGGGTTCTACGGACTCATTCTTCAAGTTAATTAATTGTCCCCTCGAGTTATCAAGTGGAGGGCATCGGCGTGCCGCGCGTGGAGATCAAGGAGTTCCAGAGGAGGGCGGATGAGGTTGCGTCCTTCCTCAAGTCAAATTTGTCCCCCGACACCAGGGTCAAAATAGTTACCCACACGGACGCGGATGGAATTTCAGCTGCCAGCATTCTCGCGAGATATCTTCACGATCGCGATGTTCCTTTCCACGTCGTCTTCTCCCGCCCGCTCAGACATGATGAGGTGGTGGAGCTTTCGAAGGAGGACTACGACTTCTTCGTTTTCATCGATCAGGGGAGCGCTCAGGTTTCCGAGATCCACAAGCACGTACTTGGGGAGGGTCGCAACGTGCTGATATTAGATCATCATCCCGGAGAGTTTCCGGAGCACTCCAAGCTTGGGCATTTAAACCCTCATGCCTGCAACTTGAATGGTGCCAGCGACATTAGTGCAGCTGGCGTGGTTTACTCCGTCGTCGAACGTTTGGATAAAAAATTCAGACCTATGGTTTGGCTTGCTGTGGTCGGAGCACTGGGCGACCGTCAGGAGTTCTCATCGGGCTTCGTCGGGATCAATGAGGGCTTTGTTAAGCGCGCAATGGATCTCAACGTGCTTCGGGTTGGGAAAGGCCTAAAATTGATTGGCAGGACTCAGAGTCCCGTGGTGGAATGTCTGCGCCTGTCGATCAGGCCGTACCTCCCGGGAATCACCGGCAATGTGGAAGCCTGCCGGGAGCTGGTCAAGAGCTTGGGGATTCCGCCGGAGGGGAAGATAGCGGAGCTTGGCGTGGAAAGGGAGGCTGGCTTGCGCGACGCCCTCTTCGCCAGGAGCAATGCAACGCTAATTAGTGAGGAGTTTCGCCATATCCTGTGGGGGCCACTCTACGTGTTAAGGGAGGAGATTGAAGTTTTCCCGGCGGAGTTGCACGAATACGCCGCGATGCTCGAGGCATGCGGTGAACTCGGTTCTCCCAATGTCGGGTTCGCTGCGACGATGGGCGATGAGGCTTCGGCGACCGACGCGCTGGCGCTACTCAAAAGATACCAAGGCAGGATGGTGGAGGTACTCAAGTGGCTTGAGGGTAACTTAGATGCTTTTGAGACCACTCCAAAGTTCCGGTGCATCTACGTGGGGAGGGAAATAGACCCGAAAATGGTCGGTGAGGCGATTTCACTGGCAGTTGAATCAGGTCTGGTGAAGGCGGATAGGCCGGTGGTGGGAATAGCGGAGTCCAACGGGGAGCTGAAAGTCTCGGCTAGGGCTACGCGAGTTCACGTGGCACGCGGTGTGAACCTCGGGGAGAGCCTCAGGAGGGCGGCTGCTTCCGTCGGCGGAGTCGGAGGGGGCCACGATGTTGCTGCAGCTGCTCGCATACCGTTGACGAAGAGGAATGAATTCATCGCGGCTCTCGATGAGACACTCCCGCGAGTAAAGGAGGGGAGAAAGTGAAGATGAGGGCGAAAGTGGTGTGTGAGTACAAGAACGGCTCAATTTCTAGATCTATAGCCTCCGCCCTGGCTCCAGACAACCTCCAAGCACCTGAGAACGTGAAGATTGTGACGAAGGCGGAGGGGCGACTGGTCGTTACGGAGATAGAACTCGATGGCAAGGTAGAGACTTTGCTGTCCACTCTGGATGACTTGCTTTTCTGCACCTCCACAGCTGAAGAAGTAGTTTAGTTTTCACGACCTTCGCTTGGGACCTATCCTCTCGATCCCAGCGTAGGGGACGAGAGCTTTTGGGATGAGAACTGAGCCATCCTGCTGCTGGTAGTTTTCCAAAATGGCTACCAGTGCTCTCTCCGTGGCTATCAAAGTGCTGTTGAGTGTGTGAACGAACTTTGGTGATTCACTCGGTTTGTCGCGGTATCTAATGTTTGACCTTACGGCTTGGTACGATGTGCAGTTGCTACAGGAGCCAGCTTCCCTGTACTTCCCCTGCCCCGGCAACCAAACCTCTAGGTCGTACTTCTTCGCGGCCACAGTTCCAAGGTCTCCCGTACAGACGTTTACTACGCGATAGGGAAGCTCGAGTTTTTGGAATATCTCCTCAAGGTTGGCTATGAGTCTTTCGTGCTCCTTCCAAGAGTCCTCAGGTTTGCAGAACACGAATTGTTCGACCTTCTCGAATTGGTGCACCCTGAAAATGCCTTTTGTGTCCCTGCCGTGGGCTCCAGCTTCCTTTCTGAAGCATGGGCTCACTCCCCCATATCTCAGGGGCAGATCCCTCCCGTCGAGTATTTCATCCATGTGTAGCGCTAGCAGGGGGTGCTCGGAGGTTGCTATTAGATAAAGATCCTCCCCCTCAATCTTGTATATTACATCCTCGAAGTCCGACAGCGCGATACCTCCTCCGAGTGGCTTCCTCCTGAGCATGTAGGGGGGTTGAAAGATAACGAAGCCCTTATTTGAGATGAAATCGAGCGCGAATTTTATCAGCGCATAATTTAGCTGAACCAGCTCGTTCTTCAGGTAGTAAAATCTGGCTCCGGATACTTTTGCGGCCCGCTCGAGATCCACGAGATCCAAGTCCATCGCTAGGTCTATGTGATCTTTCGCCGGGAAGTCGAATTCCGGTATCTTTCCCCACCTTCTCACTTCAACGTTATCGTTTTCATCTTTCCCGATTGGGACTGACTCATGGATGAGGTTCGGTAGGAGCAGTAGGTAATGATCGACTATTTCTTTGTTTTTCTCCGCTTCCTTCTCTATTCGCTCGATTTTCGATAGGATTTCTCTTGCTTCCTTGATTTTTCTCCTTGCGTCTTTTCCTTCCTTTCTAAGTTTTGATATCTCCCACGTGATTTTGTTCCGTTTCTCCCTAAGCTTGTTTGCTTTGGTTTTAAGTTCTCTCCATTTCTTGTCGTGTTCTAATATCTTGTCTACCCATCCCATCTTGTCCTTGTCCCCCCGCCTAGCGAGGTTTTCCTTTACGGTGGCGGGATTTTCTCGCACGAGTTTTATGTCGAGCATAGGCAATCAGACAAAACTACGCCCTCAGATTAAAAACGTATGTGTCCTCCAGAATTCGACGATTCCCGATGGATGGAAGTTGGAGGTTTAAGGGATATGTTATTAATTATCCGGCATCTAATAATGAGAGGATCGGTCTAAACGTGAAACCGGTGACATAATGGCAAGGAAAGGGAGAGACAGATGGCGCACAAAGGAGTGGTATGACGTCATCGCGCCACCGATGTTTGCGTCGAGGAAAATAGGGGAAACTCCAGCATCGGATCCGAAACAAATCCCTGGACGCGTGATGGAGAAGACACTAGGGGAGCTGATAGACGACTTTTCAAAATCTCACGTTAAGCTGTACTTTAAGATGAAGGAGCCAGAAGGCAAAAAAATCCCAACCGAGTTCGTGGGTCATGATATGGCCCGGGAATATATTCGAAGTCAAGTTAGGCGGAGAATAACGAAAGTCGACTGTATAGTTGACGTTGTCACCTCGGATGGCCGAAAGTTACGCGTGACTGCTATGGCAATTTCCTTCCGCAGGATCCGGAGTTCACACGTGGCTTCTATAAGGCGGGGGATGCGTGAGACGATAATCCGTCGGGCGAAGAAGCTGTCCTTTGATCAGTTCGTCCAAGAGGTCGTGCTGGGCAAGCTATCATCAGATATTTATAAGGAGATTCGGAACATCTGCCCGATCAAGCAAGTTGAAGTTCAAAAGACAAAAGTACTTCAAGAACCCTCGTGAGCCAGATGTCGAGGCTTTTTGGTACCTCTGGGGTGAGGGGCGTAGTAAATGAGGAATTCGAGCCTAGGATGGCTCTCGATCTAGGCTTGGCTTTGGCGACCCAGCTCGGCAATTCCGGGAAGGTTGTTGTCGGTAGGGATTCGCGCACCTCTGGCCCCTTGTTCGAAAGTTGTCTCATCTCGGGTCTTCTGTCCGGGGGTTGCGATGTAGTTAAACTTGGGATTGTTCCGACTCCGGTCGTGAGTTTCGCCGTTCGTTTTCTTGGTGCCACCGCTGGGGTTATGGTTACCGCTTCGCACAACCCTCCGGAGTACAACGGAGTTAAATTCTACGACTCCTCAGGCAAGGCCTATTCCGGGGAGGCGGAGGAGGAGGTAGAGGACATTTTCAGAAGGAGCACGAGGAGGGCGCGGTGGCGCGATATCGGAAGAGTGAGTTCCGTGAATGTCTTGCCAGATTATGTGGAAAGGATAGTGAACTCCGTTTCCTTAACGCGTGAATTCAAGGTCGTCGTTGATTGTGCAAATGGCGCTGGGGCTCTTGTAACGCCTCAACTTCTGAGAAGACTCGGCTGCAAGGTGGTTACTCTTAACTCTCACCTCAGTGGGTTCTTCCCCGGACATCTTCCGGAGCCCACTGCGGACAACCTGAGGGATCTCTGCGCGACCGTGAGATCCATCGGTGCGGACCTAGGTCTCGCTCACGATGGAGACGCCGATAGGATTGCGGCCGTGGACGAACGTGGCAGAATGGTTGAATGGGATAGACTCTTGGCCCTAGCGAGTGCTCATGCCGTCAGGGAATCGGGGAGGAAAGTTGTGACTACGGTCGACGCCTCAAGGGTGGTGGATGAGTTTGTCACGGCCGCTGGAGGTGAGCTCATCCGTACAAAAGTGGGCGATGTAAACGTCCTGCGGGCGATGGAGGAACATGGGTCAACCTTCGGCGGTGAGCCCAGTGGGAGTTGGATATGGGCCGACATAAACCCGTGTCCCGACGGTCCGCTCTCCGGCGTTCGCATTCTTGAACTACTGGATCGAGCTGGCGTGCCTTTCTCCAAACTCGTGGACGAGGTCCCAAGTTATCCCGTGGTAAGAGCCAAGGTTGAATGCAGAAACGAGGAGAAAGAAAGGGTGATGAAGGCAGTAGAGGAGCGATTCCGCCACGTTTTCGGCGATGTGAGAGAAGTTCTTACAGTGGATGGCGTTCGGTTGACGCTCGAGGACGGTAGCTGGGTGCTCATTAGGCCCTCCGGAACGGAGTCTTACATCAGAATAACCGCGGAGGCCGATGACGAGAAGCGGGCAGAGTCGCTCACGGAGATGGCAGGAGAGCTGATTAGGCAGTCGAGAGAAGTTATAAAGATAAAAGGGTGAAGGCTATTCGGTGGGGAAACAGTTGATTTGGTGGGTCAGTTGAAGGCGGTAGTTCTAGCAGCAGGGTTGGGAACCCGGATGCGTCCCCTCACGTTTACCAAGCCTAAGTTCCTCCTGCCGGTAGCGGGAAAACCTGCTCTCGACCACGTGCTCACGCTTCTAAAGAATGCTGGAGTTGAGGAGATAGGTCTCGTTGTCGGATATGGCAAGGAGCAAATTATCGATCGTTATGGCGATGGATCGGAATTTGGGGTGAAGATTAGGTATCTGCACCAGAAGGAGCTGTCCGGTACAGCGAATGCGGTTTCGCTCGCGAAGGAGTTCATAGGCGGGGAGAGGTTCATGGTGATGAACGCCGACACGCTCGTCGATCAGGAGTCCATCGATGGGCTTCTGAAGCGCTACGATGAAGTTCATTCGGATGAGGATTTCGGAGGAGTCATAGCGACAATTGAGGTGGAGCAACCAGAACTCTTCGGGATAATCCACGCGGAGGATGGGAGGGTTAGGGAGGTGGTCGAGAAACCGAGGCGTCTAGAGAGCAAGCTCGCCAATGCTGGGATATACATCTTCGATCCGGTGATTTTCGGCGCAATAGGGAAAACAGGGAAATCGGAGCGCGGAGAATACGAATTGACCACTTCCATACAAATTCTTATTAATGAAGGGAAGACCGTCTACACCTCTCCAGTTAACTTATGGGCTGACATAGGCAGACCTTGGGACCTCCTCTTGGCCAACAGGTACTTCCTTCAGGGCCAGAAGGGGGAAATCCACGGGAAAATCGAGACGAACGTCCACATAGAGAACAATGTGTACATTGGTGAGGGCACGAGGGTCAGGTCAGGCTCTTACATCATTGGGCCGACGTACATAGGCAACGACTGCGATATCGGGCCGAACTGCTTCATAAGGCCCTGCACGAGCATAGGCGACAACGTCCGGATAGGCAACGCTGTGGAAATAAAGAACTGTATAATTATGGACAACACGAATATTGGCCATCTCACTTATGCCGGAGACAGCGTCATAGGTAGCAACTGCAATCTCGGGGCGGGGACGACCATCGCGAACCTGCGTCTGGATGAGAAGCCCATCAAGATGGAAGTCGGCGGTCAGGTGGTCAGCAGCGGCAGACGAAAACTCGGGACGATAATCGCCGACAACGTCAAGACGGGAATCAACTGCACCATAAACGTCGGCGTGAAGATAGGCCCCAATTCAGCCATTGGCCCCGGCACGATAGTCTACAGAGACGTTCCACCGAATACCATGGTATCCCTGAAGACGGAGATAGAGAAGAAGGAATGGAAGCCGGAGTAGGGCATATGTCCAATGGTGTGGATGAGCTTCGCAAAAAATATCCGAATCTCTATAGGGAGTGGGGGGGAGTCGGAACTTTAAGGATTGGTGCAGTGCGCACGGATCCCGAGGAAGCCAGGAAGGTAGCATGTGCCCAGCACGGGTATGAGCCGACGGTTGTGGATTTCATCAGACGCTGCGACACCGATCAACAGGCTCTTGAGATAATAGATTTTCTCGAGAGGCGTGGTGAGATCAGTCGCGACTACGCCAAGAGCCTAAGGCTTCAGTTAAAATGCTTTGGTTTGCGCAGTTTCGGCTCGAAGAAGGAAGCTGGATACTACGAGCGGGGTTAAAAAATGCTTGAGCTGGGTTTGGTGGGCAAGCCGAACACGGGGAAGAGTACTTTTTTCAATGCAGCGACGCTCGCAAATGTCCCGGTAGCCGGTTATCCCTTTACGACGATCGACGCAAACGTTGGTGTCACCTATGTTCGGAGTAAATGTCCGTGTAGGGATTTCGGCGTTAAGTGCAATCCCATGAATTCACGTTGCGTTGATGGCACGAGATATGTTCCTGTTAGGATGATAGATGTAGCTGGGCTCGTGGAGGGCGCTTACATGGGGAGAGGACTTGGAAACAAGTTCCTAGATAATCTGAGGATGGCGGCGGCACTCATTCACGTAGTTGATGCTTCCGGGTCTACGGATCCAGAGGGGAGACCATGTCCTCCCGGAACGCACGATCCCTTGAGTGACGTGAAGTTTCTGGAGAACGAGATAGACAGATGGTTGTTGGGGATTATCGCAAAAGGTTGGGGGAAGTTCATCCGCCAAACTAAACTGGAGGGGAAGAACCTTGAGGCATCTATCGCGGAGAGGTTGAGCGGGCTGGGTATTAAAAGGCATCACGTGTCCTCTGCTATGAGGGCCTCTAAGGTAGATAGGGACAATCCCGACAAATGGGCGGAGGAAGATTTACAACACTTTGCGAGTGAGCTCAGGAGGATCAGCAAGCCGATAATGATAGCGGCCAATAAGGCGGACGTGCCCCAGGCTAGGAGGAATGTGGAGAGGCTTCGGGCTACTGGGCGGCTGACTATCCCGACCAGCTCGGAGGCTGAGCTAGTCTTGAGGAGGGCAGCGGAAAAAAATTTGATCGAATACTCTCCGGGAAATGGGGATTTTAAAATACTTAAACCCGATGCTATGGACGAGAGACAACTGAGGGCGTTGGAGTCTATCAGGAAAGTCTTGAGGGAGTGGGGCTCTACGGGAGTGCAACAAGTTATAGATAGGGCGGTGTACGATTTGCTTGATATGATTGTCGTGTACCCGGTCGACGATGAGGACAAACTCACGGATAAGAAGGGCAATGTGCTTCCTGATGCCTTTCTAGTTCCTAGCGGGACAACTGCAAAAGAGTTCGCATACTTAATTCACACGGAGTTGGGAGAGTCTTTTATATATGCAATAGATGCGCGGACGAAGCGTCGAGTTGGCGAGGACTACATACTTAAGAATGGGGACGTAATTCGTGTAGTGGCTGCAAAGGGGAGGTAAGTATGAAGGTGCTCGTAACCGATCCGATTCACGAGGACGGGATCAAAGCATTAGGGGAAATTGCCGAGGTCGATGTGGCGAAAGGGTTAGGTGAGGAGGAACTGAGGGCGAGAATAGCGGACGCCGACGTTCTGGTGGTTCGAAGCGCTACTAAAGTGACGAAGGATTTGCTTTCGGTAGCTAAAAATCTTAAACTCATAGTGCGCGCTGGCACTGGGCTGGATAATATCGACATCGTAGCAGCGAGGGAAAGGGGAATCAAGGTGCTAAATACTCCGGAGGCCCCAAGCGTGGCGACGGCCGAGCTTGCTATGGCCCTGATGCTGGCATGGGCTAGAAAAATAGTCGATGCAAATCTGAGCATGAAACAGGGAAAGTGGGAGAAATCTAAGCTTCGTGGAACGGAGTTGCGCGGGAAAACCCTGGGCATTATCGGAACGGGTCGTGTGGGCAGGGAAGTCGGCCGGAGGGCGAAGGCCTTTGGGATGAAGCTATTGCTGAACGACATAGTAGAAATACCTGAGTTCGCTAAAGAGGTGAATTCACGTTATGTTGATTTGGAAACACTTCTGCGGGAGTCGGACTACGTGAGTATCCACGTGCCGCTAACCAAGGAAACCGAGCGCATGATCGACGAGGAGAAGCTTAGGATGATGAAGCCCACGGCCGTCCTCATAAACACCGCGCGAGGAGGCGTGGTCGACGAAAAAGCGTTGGTGAAAGCCCTTAAAAGTGGCGAAATCGCCGGCGCATGTCTAGATGTTTATGAAAAAGAGCCACTGGGGGACAGTCCTTTGCTCGAGCTCCCGAATGTCATCTTGACACCACATCTTGGGGCGTCAACTGAGGAGGCCCAGCGGAGGGCAGCTCTTTTAGTGGTCGAGAAAGTAAAAAAGGAGCTATGCAGGGAACGCTCCGGGAGTTAGGGGTTTCGAATGTTAAGGGCAACTAAGAAAATGAAGAGAAATCTCGACGAGTCCAGGGACGAGCGTCGTCGCCTGTTGCGCGAACTGAGGAAGGGGCAGGCAGTACAGCGCGTCGACAAACCTCTGAAATTGGATCGTGCGCGTTCTGCAGGTTACAAGGCAAAGCAGGGAGTAGTGGTCATTCGGGTGCGAGTTCGAAAGGGTGGAAGGAGAAAGGCAAGACCGTCGTTAGGCCGAAGGCCAAAGCGGATGGGTGTCAAGAAGCTGACACCAAAGAAGAGTATTCAGTTAATAGCCGAGGAGCGCGCCGCTAGGAAGTATCCAAACCTCGAGGTACTGAATTCATATCCGATAGGCGAAGATGGCCAGTATCATTATTTCGAGGTCATAATGCTCGATCCAAATCATCCAGTTATCCAGAAAGACCCAGATTTTAAGTGGATTACTCATCCAGCTCAGAGGGGGCGGGTCTATCGTGGACTCACCAGCGCCGGTAGGAGATCTAGGGGGCTACTGAAGAAAGGAAAGGGGACGGAGAAGGTTAGGCCGAGTGTTAGATCCGGTCTTCGTAGCTAGGCGGTAGGGATGGAGTTTTCTTTCCCCTTCAGTTCCGCTACGATCAGCACGTTCGTACACGCAACGGAAGATGAGGCTAAACTCAAAAGTCTATTGGACTCGCTGCTACCGGGAGATGTGAAGATTAGGGGGACTAAGGCTTCTGGTCACTACGGCAATTTGATACTCATTCTCGCCGCCGAGATCCGGAAGCGGGCAGACCTCCGCGAGTTCTGGGATAAAATCGTAAGTGAGCTCGGGCCTGAGGGGAAACGGAAACTCCTAAGAGAGGCAAGCAGGAGGGTCTCCGAGGACTGTTTTCTATATCTGAGATTTGACAAGCAGAGAGCCTGTGAGGGTGAATTTGTACTCACGGATTCCGGCGACGCCATCCACGTGCAACTCAAGATTGCGGCCTATCCGGCTAGGCGGGAGGTGGCCCTGAGGTTGGTTGAAGATTTCATCAAGTCGGGGCTGAACCCGGGGGCATCCAATGAGTCCGCGGAAAAAATTCAGACGTAGGTATGTGGTATTCGAGAGTTTTACTGGGGAAGGCGGTAAGGAAGTGCTGGAGAAAATCGTTGCCATATGCCGGGAGGCCGGTATGGAAGAGCCGAGACCGAGGCTCATTTATTTTGACCTCGCTACCTCGCGGGGCTTGGTGAGATGCGGACACAAGCAGGTGGATTTAATAAAGAAAAAAATTAGAAGCGACAGGATTCGCATTCTCGGAGTATCCGGCACAATAAGGGCAGCTAAGCGGAAATTTCTATCTTCTTCCCCAGCTAGTTAGTGGTTCGTTTACAAAGCCCTCGGTGAGAAAGCCCCGCGCTTCAGTGCTGAGGATGAATCGCCACAAAGCCCAAATAGTAAGGAAGCACATCGGGATGTGGTGGGGGCTTTGAACATAGGCGTCGTCCACAACGGAGGGCGCGTCAACGGGGTGATGGCACACCCCTTGGAGGCTCGGGCATGAGCTTCCAAGAATCCCCCGACTTTAGTCGTGGGGAGTGTCAATTTTCAGAGGTGGGTTTGCTTAAACCATCGAATGCCCAAAAGTTATATACGCCCCCACAATACGATTTATAGCGGTCAAATTTGCGGTCGCGAAAATGAGGTGGAATTGGAAATGGCTTTTATACCTCCTGGGGCCGGCTACGATCGGGCGATCACCGTCTTTAGTCCAGATGGTAAGTTGTTTCAAGTTCAGTACGCCCAAGAGGCGGTAAAGCGTGGGCTAACCGCTTTGGGCATTAAGGTTAAAGAAGGGGTAGTTCTAGCGGCTGAAAGAAGGATACCGAGCAAACTCATAGAGGAGGAGTCAGTAGAAAAAATACTCCAGGTAGATGAGCACATAGGTATCGGCGCATCTGGGCTTATAGCGGATGCGCGTGCCCTAATCGATCGCGCGCGCATAGAGGCCCAAATAAACCGATTGCGATATGGGGAGCCGATATCCGTCCCAACGCTGGCTAGGCACTTGGGAGACATAAAACAACTTTACACCCAACATGCTGGTGTGAGACCATTCGGCGCTAGGCTCTTGATCGGCGGAATTTCGGGCGTCCCTCACCTCTTCGAGACGGATCCCAGTGGTGTGGTTTCTGCTTGGGGTGCCCACGCCATAGGTGGTGAGGCGTCCGCGGTGAACGAGGTTTTAGAGCGCAAGTACGACAGGAATATGAGCTTGGAAAGGGCCATCCTTTTGGCGCTGGAAGCATTACAGGTGGTTATCGGGAAAAAACTGAAGCCAGAGAGAATCGAGATGGCAGTTATCGAGACTAAGACCAAGAAGTACAGGAAACTATCCCGGGAAGAAATAGCAGAGCAAATCAAGAAATTGGGCTCTGGAACCTCCGCTAGGACTACCGAGGAGTAGTGTGGTTCGAATGGTCACGCTTGAAGAGGCAGTCATTGCAAGGATATCTATTCATGGCACAACCTTCGAGGTTTTGGTTGATCCGGAACTTGCTTCGGATTTCCGCGCTGGCAAGGATGTGGACATCCGCGATCTGCTGGCGACGGACAAGGTATTCAGGGATTCTAGGAAGGGTGAGAAGGCCTCGGAGGAGATGATGAGGAAGATATTTGGCACCGACGATCCACTGGAAGTTGCAAAAAAGATCGTTCGCGACGGGCAAATCCAGCTGACGGTTGAACAGCGGCGGAAGATGCAGGAGGACCGTCGCAAGCAAATTGTTGCGATTATCTCAAAGCGAGCTATTGATCCCCATTCTGGTCTTCCTCATCCCCCCCAAAGGATTGAGGGAGCGCTGGAGAAAGCAAAGGTGCATATCGATCCGTTCAAGAGCGCTGAGGAGCAACTTCCGGCCGTGTTGGATGCCATTAGAGAAATCCTGCCGTTAAAATTCGAGACGAGACGGATAGCTATAAAAATTCCTCCCGTTTATGCTGGCAAGTGCTACTGGGTGATAAAGGACTTCGGCGAGCTAGAGAAAGAAGAGTGGCTAGATGACGGATCTTGGGCCGGAATAGTGAAGATCCCCGCGGGAATTCAGTCCGAATTCTTCGAGAGACTCAATGATTTAACTAGAGGAGAGGTAGAAACTAAGGTGCTCTAATGTTGAATGTCAAGCGTAGGGAGTTGGTGGTACCGGGAGAGCTCGTGGCCGAAGGGGATTATCTGCTCGGCGAGGGCTTGTTTAGGGATGGGAGGGAGATATACTCCTCCGTTGTTGGCTTGGTGGATATCCGGGGTAGAAAGGTGCGTGTAATACCTTTACAGGGGCGCTATGTTCCGAAACCGGGAGACAAGGTAATTGGGATAGTTATTGATGCGTTTTACTACGGGTGGATTTTGGACTTAAACTCTCCATACACGGGCACCCTCTTTGCGTCCGATCTCCTCGGCAGGAAAGTCGACTTCAGCAGGGAAGACCTCAGCGAGTATTTGGAAGCTGGCGATGCGGTATTCGTGAAGGTTAAAGAAGTCGACGAGCTAATGCACGTAAGTCTGGAGGCGGATAAGTGGGGGATGGGGAAGCTCAAGAGGGGCAAGCTTGTGGAAATCTCGTCGGCGAAAATACCTCGCGTGATAGGGCGCGGGGGCTCAATGATATCTATGCTACAAGGGGTGAGCGGCTGTAGATTGAGAGTTGGTCAAAATGGAAGGGTGATGGTCTGGGGGAGGGATCTCAAAAGAGTGAACGCGATCGTGGAGGCCCTACTCATGATAGAACGCGAGGCGCACACTACCGGTTTGACCGATAGGGTGCGCGAGTTCTTGGAAAAAAGAATAGGAGGGAAGTAAAATGGAAGAAAAACCGGAGAAGCTTATTGTTAATGGCAAACGACTAGACGGCCGAGAGCCTGGAGAGCTCAGACCTCTGAAGATACAGGCTGGAGTCTTAAAGAGAGCGGATGGTTCGGCATACGTGGAACTCGGCGGAAACAAGATCCTAGCGGCAGTGTATGGGCCCAGGGAATTTCACCCACGTCATCTACAACAACCCACTACGGCAACGTTGAGATGTCGTTACAATATGGCTCCATTTTCAGTCAGCGATGAGCGCAAGCGTCCGGGTCCGTCCCGGCGTTCGATAGAGATCTCCAAGGTTACTAGAGAAGCCTTAGAACCCGTTGTTTTTCTCGAGCAATATCCTAGGGCAGTGATCGACGTGTTCATCGAGGTGCTTCAAGCCGATGCTGGCACTAGGACAGCAGGGATAACTGCGGCTTCTGTGGCTATGGCCGACGGTGGGATCCCGATGAGGGATTTGGTAGCTTCAGTCGCTGTGGGGAAAGTCGATGGTACTATTGTGCTGGATTTGAACAAGTACGAGGATCAATACGGTGAGGCCGATATGCCAATAGCGATGTTGCCGCGAAAGAAGGAGATAAGCCTAATGCAGATGGACGGAAACTTCACACCGGAGGAATTCAGGCAAGCGATAGAGCTGGCAATCTTGGGATGTGAGAAAATATACGAGGCTCAGAGGGAAGCACTGGAGAAAAAATATTCCGCAAATCTTGGGGGGGAATAAAAAATGCAGGAAATAGTTTCGAGTGTAAAACGCAACTACATCGCTGATCTCGCGCGACAAAGGAAGAGAGTGGATGGAAGGGGCCTAGACCAGTATCGCGAGATATCAGTTGAGCCCGGCCTGATAGAAAATGCAGATGGATCGGCGCTAGCCAAGATAGGGAACACCCAGGTGCTAGTTGGCGTGAAGCTCCAAAAGGGGGAGCCCTATCCAGATACACCAGAAAGCGGCGTGTTGATAGTTAACGCAGAGCTAGTTCCGCTGGCATCTCCAACGTTTGAGCCGGGACCACCAGATGAGAATGCGATCGAACTTGCCCGCGTTGTTGATCGGGGCATACGGGAGTCCCAGGCAATAGAACTCGAAAAACTAGTGATAACCCCCGGGGAAGAGGTGTGGATTGTTTTCGTCGACATCCACGTGCTGGATCAAGATGGAAATCTGATAGACACTTCAGCCCTCGCTGCGATATCGGCGCTATGGAACACCAAGCCCCCCAAGGACGAGGACTGGAAGCTGAAGAAGTTCCCGATTTCAAAGAACCCAGTAACGGTGACTACGGCTAAAATCAACGGTGAGATGATGGTCGACCCATGTCTCGACGAGGAAAGCGTGATGGAAGCAAGGATATCTATGGCGACGACGGAGGACGGGAACATCTGTGCGATCCAAAAAGGTGGCTCTGGCACGTTGACCCTTCAGGACATCGACAAGGCTTATGAGTTGGCGGTGACTAAGGCAGATGAACTTCGCAAGTACGTGAAGTGATCGAAATGGCAAAGGAGCGCAAGAAGCGCACGAAAAAAGTAGGCTCGGCGGGAAGGTTTGGTCCAAGATACGGTACCAAAGTAAGAAAGCGCGTCTTAGCGGTGGAGAAAGGGCTGAGATTGTCTTATAGGTGCCCCAATTGCGGGTCCCAGAAAGTGCGGAGGGCCGGCACAGGGATATGGCGATGTAGACGATGCGGCACCAAATTCGCTGGTGCCGCATATCGCCCCACGAGTCCTGCGGGGAAACAGGCAGTTAAAGCCCTAGGGATTTCAAAAGCGGAGGTCAGAGGTGGGAGCACAAATGTATAGGTGTGGTAATTGCAAGAGGAACCTCAAAAAAGTGGAGTCTCGGGCCAAGTGTCCTTATTGCGGGTACCGCATCCTTTACAAGGTCCGGCCCAAGATAGTAAAAACGGTCAAGGCGATGTAAGTGACAAGTGCCGAGCGAGCAAGTGCGGTCTTGGAACTGGCATTCCCCGATGTCAGAAGGGCTGAGGCGGTACACAAATCCATCAAACAGGAGGAAGTATTGCCCAAATCAACTAGGTGCAGGGCAAAGGTCGCTATGAGGAAAAACCTCTTATGCTTAGAGATAGATGCGGAGGACACGGTAGCCCTCCGCGCAGCTGTAAATTCATTTCTGCGCTGGATAACTGTTGCGAGGGATATGGTAGAAATTGGAAGTGGTTAAATGGAGCGTTTGCCACCTCAATTGCGTCATCAGTTATCCCAGTTCCAGCAGGCGCAACAACAGGCGCAGGCTTTAATGACTCAGAGGCAGCAACTGGAACTAGTCCTGCGGGAGACCGAGAAGGCGCTCGAGGAACTTGGGAAGCTGGGGGGAGATGAAGTAGTTTACAAAAGGGTGGGTGGAATCTTGGTGAGGGCCAGCAAGCCCGATGTTGAAAGGGAACTGAATGAGCGAAAGGAAACACTGAACCTTAGGATTAAGACACTTGAACGTCAAGAAGGAAGGGTAGTTAAGCGCTTGAATGAGATGCGTGAGAAAATCCAAGAGGCTTTGAAGACAAGAGAACCATCTGGGGAAGCCGGATAAAAAAATTTCGCGAAGTTTTTGGGATGAGGAGCTATAAATCGGTTTACGCTCCTTTTTCTTTGGTAATCACATGGAGAAACTTGCCAGATATCTCAAAAAGGTTGCAAAGGACGGGCGGAGAGTGCTGGTGCTCTCCCATCCGCATGCGGATCTAGATGCTCTCGGCTGCTTACTGGCTCTCGAAGATACCCTCGGACAGATCGGGGCAAGGGTCTCCGCCGGAGTCCCCGAAAGTCTAGATCGACTTTCTAAAAATGTCTTAGGAAAACTCGGTCGCAGGGTAAAGATCGATCCAACTTTGGATGCGGAGGTCGTGGTTCTCGTGGACACCTCGAGTATCGACCAGCTTGGGGATCTCAGCGAGGAAATAAGGAGAAAAGGGGTTGACTTAGTGGTGATAGATCATCACCGGTCGTCTAAAGAGACGCTTCAGCTGGCAAAGCACCACTACGTGGATGAGGGGGCTGCATCGGCTGTTGAGCTCGTCTTGAAATTGCTTCGGAAACTTGGTGGAAAGCTGAATTCTAAAACAGCACTTGTCATGCTTGCTGGCATAATCACGGATACCGGACAGTTCAAGTTTGCCAACGATGAGACTTTCAGAGCCGTTAACGAACTCCTCGAGGCCGGAGCGAGCTATCATAAGGCATTACAGCTTGTGGAGATGCCGGAGGATCGATCTAAGCGCGTAGCTATGTTGAAGGCAGCGCAACGGGCGGAGCTCTACAGGGCTCACAAAAAATGGATACTTTTTTCTGAACTCGGAGCTTTTGAGGCGGATGCTGCATCTATGTTTGTAAAGATAGGGGCAGATGTTGCCGTTGTTGGGTCTGAAGAGAAAGGAGAAGTCAGAATCAGCGCGCGCGCTCGAAGTGGGGTAGCGGCTCAGACGGAACTTCATCTTGGAGAGTTGATGGAAAATCTTGCCAAGGAATTTGGTGGAACGGGGGGCGGGCACGCGGGAGCTGCTGCTGCGGTGGTAAATGGCAAACTAGAGGATGTTAAGGAGTTCGCTTTGAAGGCGCTGAATAAAATGTTGAGACCGAAGAAAGAGTGATGAGGGCCTTAAATGGTGCTTTCCGAGGAAGAAATAGCAGCACTCGAGAAGAGCGGTTATCGGGTCGTCGGCAGGCACAAGCATAGCGCGGTTGAGATCTGCAGGTGGACACGAAAAAGCATTTTGGATCAAGGGGTTTGCTACAAACAGAAATTCTACCACGAGATCCACGGAATTGAGAGCCATCGCTGTCTCCAGATGACTCCCAGCCTGCCATTCTGCGACCACAAGTGCGTTTTTTGCTGGAGGAATACCGACCTTACGTACCCAAGATGGAAAGGCCCCTGCGACGATCCAGCCGAGATATTAGATGGGGCAGTATCTGCTCAACGTCTATTGCTGAGTGGCTTCAAGGGAAATCCCAACGCGAATTTGGAGAAATGGCAGGAGGCGCAGGATCCGACTCTCTGCGCGATATCCCTCGCTGGTGAGCCAACTATCTACCCCAAAATTGGAGAACTCATCGCGGAATGCAAGCGGCGGGGAATGGTCTCTTTTCTGGTGACGAATGGACAACACCCCGAGGTTCTAGGGGAAATTGAGGAGCCAGCTCAGCTTTACATCTCAGTTGTAGCACCGGATGAGGAGACCTATCGGAGGGTCTGTAGGCCTCAAATTCCACGAGGTTGGGAACGTCTGAATGAGAGTTTGGAGTTGATGCCGTCTTTCAGTTGCGTCAGGGTCCTCCGTCTTACGCTGGTAAGAGGGTTGAATCTGCGAGACCCTGCCGGTTACGCGAGGTTGGTGGAGAAAGCGAAGCCGGATTTCGTCGAGCCAAAGGGGTACATGTGGGTCGGGTACTCCCGGCGGCGATTGGGGATCGATAATATGCTCAGCCATGGGGAAATCAAGGAATTTGCATCGGAACTCGCGCGCGAGACCGGCTACGATGTTGTTGATGAATCGGAGCCGAGTCGCGTAATTCTAATGAGGGGATAAATCAACTTTAAAAAATAAAAAGAAAAATAGAAAGAAGGGGTGCTCCTTAGACCCTCCAAGTTCTTTGCTCCCCATTAGTGCTGGAAGATCCTGCCGGGGGGTAATTCCCGCAGCTTATTCACTTGTTCCTCCATATTTCTAAGCTTCTCCTGTAAGCCCTCTAGGATTGGCTTTGTCCGGTTTTCCCATTGATGCTTCCATGGCTTCCCCTCGACGTGTTTCCAGATTTCTTTTGCCATGTTTTCTACGTGTTGTCTCTGCAGCGCTTCCATTTGCCTCTCTAGATTTTCAAGTTGCCCCCCGAAGTTCTCCACCTTCCCCGTCATTTCCTTCCTCCACCGTTCTCGCAGTTCCCTCAGGTTCTCGAGTTGCTTTGCGATGTTTTCTCTCAGGTTCTCCCAGATGGGCTTTAC
>JAGGTB010000047.1 GCA_021163965.1 Hadesarchaea archaeon
GGAGAGAGGGAGTTAAACGAAGCCCGAGAGAATCTCAACACCGGCGAAGCCCCGGACATCGTGATCTTGGGGTGCCCGCACGCCTCTCTGCGAGAGATCGCGACATTGGCCAACAAATTGGAGGGTAGAAGGCTCAAGAAACCGCTCTGGATATGCACATCCCGCATGATGAAAGATGTAGCCGACCGAATGGGCTTCACAGAGAGAATAGAGCGCGCGGGAGGGAAAGTCGTCGCCGATACCTGTATGGTGGTCTCCCCGATAGAGCGGATGGGCTTCGAGTGTACCGGGGTCAACTCGGGGAAGGCCGCGAGCTACCTCCCGGGCCTCTGTAAACAGAAAGTCGCCTTCGGGAACATCGACGAGCTCCTGGAGGTGATAAGTTGAAGGGCCGAACTATAAGCCCTGGAAAGGCCGATGGGGAGGCCCTAGTCTCGAGGGAGCCAATAGGGTTCTACGGCGGAGTAGACCCAAAGACCGGAGAAGTGATCGAGAAGAGCCACGAGTTAGAGGGGCGGAACGTCAGCGGGAAGATCCTAGTCTTTCCGTGCGGAAAGGGGTCCACCGCCGGGTCCTACGTGATCTATGGGCTGAAGAAGAACGGTGTAGCCCCAGCAGCGATCGTAAACCGGGAAACCGAAACAATCGTGGCGACGGGGGTCATCCTAGCCGGGATCCCGTGCGTCGACGGAATAGACATCGAAAAGATAAAGACCGGGGATAGATTAATCGTCGACGCCGACAAGGGGATAGTCGAGGTAAAAAGAGAATGACGGGACCAGCCAAGAGTAAAATTGAGATTCCCGCGCGAGTTTATATCCATAAGCGCGACCCGGCAACTCGCTCGAAGATCCCCCATATAGATATTGAATCCCCCGTGTTGAGCGAGATCATCCGGCCCAAGGAGGCGACGTTCGCCAGCGGAAAGCCCGGCGGCGTATTCATAGGGTTGAAGCGTGAGATGCTCGAGCGACTCGAGAGGATCCTGAAGGAGCTCGAATAGCTTTAGTTCTCGCGAGTTCGCTGAACATTTTCCAGTGTTCCAAGAGATGTCCTTTCAATGCCTCCAGCGTTGCGCTCTTGTCGATCCGTCCCATTATCTTCCTAGGTAGTAACTCCCCAGTTACCACCCTGAGGAATCACTTCTGAGAATTTCTGCTGGTAATTCTCCAATTGTCATCCAGAGGAACTAGAATCGAATTCAAGGCGGTTACTCCCCAACCATGAGAATCTAGGGAAAAAGATAACCCTACCGAGCCCAAGAGGAGCTTAACTCCACCGCCGAGAAGTCCCCTTCCGCAACGGAGGGGATGAGAGGCGGGACGCATTTATAGTTTTGGTGATAAAAACTCCCCTGGAGTAGGGCTGGGACGGCCCGAACCCAACGCCTGTGAAAAACCGATGACCCGCGCGACGCGGGTAGGCTGGACATCGGACCTCCGTGACCGCGCGTCGGGGATCGGGTCCGGTGGATGAAGCAGGAAGCTCCCCGCGAAGGCTAGGGGTAGTTCACTAAGGAGATGGAAGCAACAGGAGAGTGTAGCTTGAGGTGACGGGATGAGCGAAAAAGCCGTGATGGAGACGTTTGAGGCGCTCTTCGCCCTGACTGACCTGAGGCAAATTTTCAGAGAGACAAAACCCACTTACGAACTCAGTGCCGAGCAGAGGAGGAAGGTAAAAGAAATCATAGAGAGAGTGAGACGAAGCCTAGAGGTCATCGAGAGGGAAATGATAGGATGAGCCAGATCTCCGAAAAAATTGCCATCAGGGCCCGGGAGGAGCTCTTCATAAACATCCAGCCGATCCAAGCGGGGGGGAGGCTCACCCCGGAGGCCATGAAGGCGATGATTGCCTACGGCGACGGCTACTCGACCTGCGACTGGTGCTTGAAGCCCTTCAGGTTGGACAAGATACGGAAACCCCCCATCGACGAATTCCACGCCGAACTCGCGGATTTCTTGGGAATGGACCAAGTTCGAGTTTTTCCGGGCGCCAGAAGAGGGTTCCAAGCCGTGGCTTCAACCCTCGTGGAAAAAGGGGACACCGTCATAGTTTCTGGGCTGGCCCACTACACCGAGTTCCTCACCATCGAGATCGTCGGAGGAATCGCGCGCGAGGTCCCACCAAACGAGGATAACATCATCACTGGCGAGGCGACCGCCCAAAAGATAGAGGAAGTAAAGAGGGAAACGGGAAAGTTGCCGAAGCTCATAATGATGGAACACTTCGACTACGTTTTCGGAAACGAACACGATATCCGAGGGATCGCGAAGGTGGCTAAGGAGTATGACATCCCGCTCCTGTACAACGGAGCGTATTCGATAGGTCTCATGCCGGTAGACGGGAGGAAGATCGGGGCTGACTTCCTCGTGGGATCGGGACACAAATCCTTCGCCTCCCCGGCGCCATCCGGGCTCCTCGCCACCACCGACGAATGGGCCGAAAAGGTATTCAGAACGTCGCGGGCGACTGGAGATCTCACGGGGAGGAGATTCGAAGGCAAGGAGGTAGAGCTATTGGGATGCACGCTGATGGGCGCCAACCTCATAGCAATGATGGCTTCTTTCCCCACCATCAGGGAGAGGGTAAAACGCTGGAGTGAGGAAGTGAGGAAAAGCAATCGCTTCGTGAAGGAGTTCCTGAAAATAGAAGGAAATAAGGTTCTCAGCGAGATGCCCCGGAAGCACACGTTAACGAGGGTGGACACGACCGGGAGTTTCGATGAAATCGCGCGGACCCACAAGAGACGAGGGTTTTTCCTCACCAAGGAACTAAAGGAGAGGAAAATCGTCGGACCGTTTCCTGGAGCAACCAAAAAATGGAAGCTGAACACTTATGGGCTCACGTGGAAGCAAGTGGAATACCTGGCTTGGGCCTTCAAAGATATAGCCAAAAAATACGGCATTCCGGTTCGGGAGTGAGTCCCGCGCTCGAAAAACTTTTTACTAAAAAATTTAGATTCTACTGACGGTGGTTGAAGATGTCGTTCTGGGAAGATTGGGAAAGGTGGTTCAGGCGCAGCCCGTTCTCCCGCTTCTTCAGGGAAATGGATCGCGCGATGGAAGAGATGTTTAGGGAATTTTCGGCCACGATGCCCAAGGAACTCTTCAAGGAACAAAAACTCCCCGACGGCACAAGGGTCAGGACGTTTGGGCCGGCCGTTTTCGGGTATTCCATGACAATAGGTCCCGATGGCAAGCCGCAGGTCCGCACCTTTGGAAACGTGAAACCGGGCCTTATGTACCCGAAGCCAACTGAGCACCGCGAGCCTCTTGTCGATGTAATACCGGGCCCCCAAGTCATTCGGGTGATAGCCGAGCTACCAGGGGTGAACAAGGAGGATATAGACCTCAGAGTGACCGAGGACAAGGTGAGCATCTTGGTAGACACGCCCGACCGCAAGTACTCCAAGGAAGTGGAACTCCCGGCGAAGGTGGATCCAAAGAGCGCTGACGCGAGCTACACCAACGGCGTCCTAGAGGTTGTTCTGCGGAAGATAGAGAAAGAGAGGCCCGGCGAGAAAGTAAACATCAAATAACAAGACGTGAGCGCCAAGAGAAGCTGGATGTCCGAGGAAGCTATGAGATTGGCGTAGCACGATCGATCTTTCATAGAACTGGCTTTAGTAAATAGGGATGGAACTTCCCGAATAACATCTTCGGCTAGCAATGACTGCTTGGGTTTTGGCAAAACATCGGAACACAAGAATTTCCTCGCGGAGATGGCCCCATAGCTTATAGTCGATAAATTTCCACTAAATTTGGTGTCTAGGTGGCTGAGATAGTATTCTTGGGCTGTGGGGGAGGGAGGTACATGACAGTTGACCAACGATTCAGAACGGGGGGATTCCGCATACACGCTGGCGCGAAAATCCACGTCGATCCAGGCCCCGGAGCTCTACTACTCTCCCACCTTCACGATCTCAACCCTCTGGACTTAGACTGTGTCGTGGTCACCCATTGCCATCCAGATCACTATTGCGATGCCGAGGTTCTAACTGAAGCTATGACTAAACGTATGACCCAGAGAAGAGGGGTGCTAGTTGGAAGTGAAAGCGTGATAAGGGGGAGAGAAAAGTGGGGCCCCGCGGTTTCTCCCTACCATCAGTCGAAAGTCGGAGAAGTCGTTTGCCTCAGACCAGGAGAGACGTGTGAGATCGGAGAAGTAAAGCTAGAAGGAACCCCAACGAAACATAGCGATCCCACGACGTTCGGCATAAAATTCCATACATCCGCAGGGCTGGTCGGGTATACTGGCGACACCGAGTACTTCGAGGAGCTACCCGAGTACTTCAAGGGCTCGAGAGTTCTGATAATCAACGTCACGCGTCCCCAGAATCGGCGCATTCGGTGGCACCTCTGCTCCGATGACGCCATTGACATCCTAAAGCGGGTGGAGCCGGAGCTGGCGGTAATGATACACATGGGGATGCTTTTCCTCAGGAACCCCCCAGATGAGGAGGCCGCGAGAATAGAGAGGGAAAGCGGCATCAGGACTGTGCCAGGATACCCCGGAACCCGCCTCACCATCGGCAAGGAGATTTCGGTCGCCCGGCCTCTCAAGCAAGCAACGCTCGGAGATTTCAAATTAAATGGTTAAGATGGGGCGGCAACGGAAATGAAAACCGCTGGTCTGAGAGTCGTTTAAGAGGGGTAGAAAAATTCATGACGAATAGGTATTTACAGTATTTCCTCCTGGCCCTCGCCCCATTTACAAAGACTATATAGAACTTTAGACCTCAGAACGACGGGTCCAGAATTGCCACGGCGGAATTGCTCGTCGAGAGGGAGGACCTTCATTATCGACAACTCGATCTACTCTTTGGCTGGAGACAAGATCTACGTCAACAGTGCTTCGTATTCCGACAAGCCTCCGGTTCTCTTCTTTCTCGCGGCTAGCCCTTACTTTTTGATGAGCAAATTGAGATTCACTTTCCCCGTAGTAAACAACATAAGGTCCTGCTGGCTAACGATATCCCCCACTTTAGTAGGAATTTCTTAGCCGAGAAACCAAATGAAATTGCTTTATATCACATGCATCAAATTTGGGTGGGAAACCTCATGAAACTGCCAAAAACATACAACCCGGACGAAGTTGAGCCCAAGTGGCAAAAGATGTGGGAGGAGCTAGGAATAAATCGCTTCGACCGCGACGACCGCGAGTCCCCCACCTATGTGATCGACACCCCACCGCCGTATCCGTCGGGAGAATTCCACATAGGCAACGCTCTGAACTGGATTTACTTCGATATCGTCGCCCGCTATAAGCGGATGCGCGGCTTCAACGTGCTCTTTCCCCAAGGCTGGGACTGCCACGGATTGCCGACGGAGGTCCAAGTGGAGAAGAAATATGGAATCAAAAAGAATGACTTACCCCCCGAGAAGTTCAGGGAGTTATGCGTGGAGCTGACGAGGGAAAACATCGCCCGCATGAAGGAGGAAATGTCATCGCTGGGGCTCTCGATCGACTGGTCAACGGAGTATAGAACGATGGATCCGGAGTACTACAGCAAGACCCAACTCTCCTTCGTGAAGCTGTATAAGAAAGGTCTAATTTACCGCGGAACCCACCCTGTGAACTGGTGCCCACGCTGCGAGACGGCAATAGCAGATGCCGAGGTGGAGTACGAGGATCGAGAAGGGACCCTCAACTACATCAAGTTCAAAATCAAGGGGAAGAACGAGTACCTCACTATCGCCACTACCAGACCGGAACTACTCCCCGCCTGCGTGGTCGTGGCGGTCCACCCCGATGACAAGCGTTACAAGAAGTACGTGGGGGAAGAACTCGAGGTTCCCATCTTCGGCCAAACCGTGAAGTTAGTAGAGGATCCAGAGGTCGACCCGGAATTCGGCACTGGAGTAGTGATGATCTGTACATATGGTGACAAAGCAGATGTGCGGTGGGTTGCACGCTACAAGCTAAAAGTGATCAAGGCCATCGATGAACAGGGGAAACTCACAGAAGTTGCCGGAAAATATTCTGGCCTATCCACCACGGAGGCCAAGCGAGAGATAATCGAGGATCTTCGCGCTGCAGGTCTGTTAGAGAAGCAAGAAAAACTACAACAGAGCGTCGGGGTCTGCTGGCGCTGTAAGACCCCGGTGGAAATCCTGGTAAAGGATCAATGGTTTATGAGAGTCCTCGATCTGAAAAACAAGGCAGTAGAGGGGGCGAAAAAAGTCAAATGGGTTCCGGAACATATGTGCCTGCGCCTGCTTGACTGGATAAAATCCATGGACTGGGATTGGGTGATATCCAGGCAAAGAATTTTCGGTACCCCGATCCCAGCTTGGTACTGCTCTAAGTGCCACGAGCCGATAGTCGCGGACGAAGAACAACTTCCCGTGAACCCCACGAAGGACAAGCCACCTGTGAGCCGCTGCCCCAAGTGCGGGAGTGGGGAGTTCGAACCAGAAACCGATGTCCTCGACACTTGGATGGACAGCTCCATAACCATTGCAGTGCACGCCGGGTGGCCGAACTTGGATCACCGTCTATTCCCAGCCGACCTTCAGCCGAACGGGACCGACATAATCAGGACCTGGGATTACTACTTGCTCGTCCGGCATTTGGCGCTGCTCGGTGAAGTCCCATACAAGACCGTTCTCATAAACGGGATGGTGTTCGGCGAGGATGGCAGGAAAATGTCTAAGTCACTGGGGAACTATATAGAGACCACCACGGCGCGGAATATGCACGGTGCGGATGCGCTACGCCAGTGGGCGGCTATAGGGGCATCCCCCGGATCCGACGTCCTATATACCCCGAAAGATGTCGAGTTTGGATACCGCTTCCTGCGGAAGTTCTGGAACGCCGCACGCTTCGCCGCCGCACACATCCGGAGCATAAAACCGGACTTGGACCCCGAAAAGCTGGATTTCAGACCACCAGACCGTTGGATCCTCAGCAGGCTAAACCGCCTCGTGAAGGAAGTCACGGAGCACATGGAAGAATTCAGATTCAACAGGGCGCTCAGGGCCATACATACTTTTACTTGGCACGAGTTCTGCGACATGTACATCGAAGAAATCAAACACCGCTTGTATGGGAACGACACGACAGCCGACTCCGCTAAGTACACCCTGACCCAAGTGATATGGACTGTCACGCGACTCTTAGCACCGTTCGTCCCCCATTTCTCGGAGGAGATTTACCAGGTGCACTTCGCTGGCAAATTGGGAAAGGAGAAGAGCATCCACCTCACGGACTGGCCGAGCCCCAACGAAAATATGATCGACGAGTCGAGCGAGCAAATTGGAGAGCTCGTGAACCGAACGATAAGTGCCATTAGGCAGTTCAAATCCGACCGGGATATGGCACTAAATGCCGAACTACCTTCCGTTGAAATTTTTGCGAAAGACCGAGAAGTGGCCGAGAAGCTGAAAATAGCAAAGGAGGACATCTGCGGTACGGTAAAGGCCAAGAAGCTAAGCATAAGAGTTGGAAAGGCCGAACCATCAGCGGAGAAAGAGAAAGTTGAGATCCCTGAATTCAAACTAGAACTTTTAATCTCGATGGGTTAGCTACGCACCATGGCAACTATGACTATGAGCATTATTAATCAGCGGAATATTCTGCTGATCCTCTCCCTTCGCCTGACTTCCCCCTAATGCCCCTCAAACGCTTCTCCGCACTCGGGCGACAGAGAAATTTTTCTGGCGACACCACTTTCCACACACAGTATTTGTGCTCTTCCACTTTTGTCATTCAATCACTCGGCAAGATTGTGGTTCCGCTGTGCTCAGCACCCTTTAAAATTTCTGGAAGCCTATCGATTTCCTCCTTCCCGAGCACGAGGGTTCTGATACGAGACCTATAGATGATCCTCGCCGCTACTGGATCGATCACTCCGACCATTCCTGGCTTTACCTCAGCTCCCCCGGCCAACTCGAGGAGCTCTGAAGACCTCATCTCCGGAATTCTCTCTGCCCCCGGATCCTCCTTAGGGTCGGACGTGTAGACCCCCCCTACATCGACAAAATAAACAAGTAGTTCAGACCTGCTGGAATTCGCGAGCGCAGCGGCAACAGCGTCGGTGGTCTGTCCGGGAGTGGTCCCGCCCATCACTGGTATTTTCCCTCTGAATGTGGCTTTCACGGCGGCTTCAATACTCACGGGAGGATCCTGCAAGGCATCCTTTCCTATCGCGATAGTCAGCAACCTAGCGTTAAGACGCGTTACCTCTATACCTAAGACATCGCAGAGTTTATTTGGGGCCCCGAGTTCCCGTCCCGCTCGAATGTACACGCGTGACGGGCGTCCCCCACCAACCACGACTAGAAGCTCATGATGCGCTTGCTTGAGCCTCCGGAGAACCCTTCCCACCTTCTGGAAAAGTTCAACATCTGGTCCGTCCCTCGCCAAAATTGATCCTCCAAAGCAGAGCGTCACGCGCATGACTACCTGGTGCCCAGTATGAACTCACATATATAATAAACCTTAAATTCCGGTCAACGCATCGCCCAACCCAGTGAAAGGGTCAGAATTTTCCCACATCACCGCACTGGGGACGGCAGAGTTGCTCCACAGCTTCTCCACTAAATCCAATATTACTCGCTTGTTCCCCTACTGCACTTAGCCCTGCATCTCCTCGACTTCTTTCCTGCCCTCTTCCAGTTCCTTCTTTTGCTCCCCGTCGAGTTTTAGCAACAGGGTTTGGAATTCCCCCACGTGCGTTTTCTCTTCTCTAGCTATGTTCAAAAGAACTCTCTTGATTTCCTCGTTCTCTGTTGAAGCAGCCATTTGCTCGTAAAGGTTCACGGCATCCAACTCGGCTATTATCCCAACCCTCAATATCTCCCTATCCACGTCTTCTTTTTTCACCTTGTCAGGGTCCATGGGTATCTCGGACAGCGTCTCCATCCACCTCCTGATTCTTTCAACTCCTATGGTGCCCCCTTTGTATCGCCGAGAATAAAAACATTTTTTGACACGAACAATGATCTGAAACAATCCGGGGATCAATAGGCTTCCTTGAAAACAACTTTTCCCTTCGTCTTTCCCTCCCTAATCTCGTGAAGTCCTTCGCTCGCCAGCCTAGCTGCGACTTCCGCGGTGGGGCCTGCACCGACTCCCGCTTTGAATCCCACTCCTGCCTCCGCCTCCACCTCGGAAAATACTTTCTCAATCTCGTGGGGGCCGAGACCGTTCGAGAGCGCCATAAAGTTATCCCCCCCCATGTAGAACACTAGAGCATTGCGCTTGCGTAGGGAGTCCATGAGGGCCAAATAAGCTTTCTGGAAGAGCATGTAAGTGTCGTAAAGGGGCTCGCTGTCTGTGAGAGCAGCGGAGTGATTCACATCCATATGTGCGATCTGAACCCAGTCCTCATCGGGCCCGGATACGCACTCACCGGCGAGCTTTCCTACGCGCTCGGGAGATCTGCTCCCCCCCTCCCGCTGGAGAGCCGAGGTAGCAAGCACTTGGGCCCCGTATGGAGTCGAGTCCGCCCCAATGCCGATGCTTACCGTAATCGGGAACTTCTCGTTTATCGACCTCTGAATTTCCCTGTGCTCCTCGATGGATATGCCATTCGACACCGCAATTAGATTATCGAAGCGCGCAGGGAAGACCAAGCCCCCGCGGGACGCCATCTCCCCCTGCACCTTCGCGAAGAGCTCCGCCTGCAACCTCTGGAGTTCGGCCTCGGGCTTCGGCTTAGGAGTCACTGTCCACGGCCCGTAGTTGTCTATCTGGATTACCGTTAGCTGGATCTTCCGCATGAGAATCTTCCTCGAAGAAGGAAGACCCCCATTTACCTAAAAAGTTTTGGTAGACCCAAGGGCGATTTTGATTGCAGATGAAGGCTACCCTACCCGGCTATTTTTTCGAGAACCTCCCGCGCGATGCCCTCTTAATTTTTAGATTTCTCATGCTCGGCGATCTAGCTCCTCAAGACGCCTAAGCGAATGCTGGAGTACTCGTAGTTCGAGGTGCGTCTTTTTTGTCCCAAGGTTAATAGATATTCGGGAATCGAAATGCGCGTGTACTGCGAGACCTACGGCTGCACAATGAACAAAGGGGACAGCGAACTCATGCTCGGACACCTAGTCAAGGCAGGGCACCTGATAGTCGAGAGTCCGGATGACGCCGACCTAATCATCGTCAACACCTGCGCCGTCAAGGGGCCGACCCTGCGCCGAGTACTCCGAAGGTTGGAAGTCCTCCGCCAGCTGGACGGAAAGAAACTAGTGGTCGCCGGCTGTCTGCCACTGATAGACCCTAAATCCCTTGACCTCATCGGACCCATCGACGGCGTGGTCCCCTGCCGATCGGTCGGATCCATCTCGAAGGTCGTCGACAAGATAGCCGAAGGGGGGACAAACGTCTGCGCGATCGGGGAAACGAGAGAGAAAGTATGTGTTCCAAAGCTACGTAGCAGTCGCGTCAGCGCGATAGTACCGATCTCGGAAGGATGCGTATCAAACTGTAGCTACTGCGCGGTGAAGCTAGCGAGGGGGAGGCTGAGATCGTTCGATAAGGATAAAATCTTGACGGAAATCGGGGAAGCCGTCCGGTCGGGGAGACGGGAAATCCTCTTAACAGCACAGGACACGGGGGCGTACGGCGTCGAAAGGGGGGAGAGTCTCCCAGAGCTCCTTCAGGAGATATCGGAGATCGATGGGAAATTCAAGGTGCGGATCGGGATGATGAATCCCGCTACGGCGAAGCCGATCCTCCGGGAACTGATCGATGCGTTCGAAAGCGAGAAGATCTACAAGTTCCTCCACCTCCCAGTCCAGAGCGGGGACGACAGCGTGTTGAGGAAAATGCGAAGAAACTACACGGTCGAGGAATTCCTGCGCATAGTGAAGAGGTTTAAGGACAAATTCAGTAATTTGTACTTCGCGACGGACGTAATAGTCGGCTTTCCCGGAGAAAGTGAAGAGGCGTTTCAAAATACCTGCAAGCTCATCGAGAAAATCAGACCGGACAAGGTAAACGTCACGCGCTTTTCCCCCATGCCGGGAACCGAAGCCGCAAAAATGAGGCCCCAGATCGATGGGAGAGAGAAGAAGAGAAGATCGCGGCTCCTCTCGGCTATGTGCAAGGAGATAGGGCGCGAACGAAACATGCCCTATGTGGGGAGGGTGGAAGAAGGCCTCGTGGTGGAGCCGGGAACCAAAGGGGGATATATTGTGAGGCTCTCCAACTACAAACCCGTCATCGTCAGAGAGGCTAGAATGGGTGATTTCGTAAAGGTGAAGATAACGGAGGCCAGGCACACTTATCTACTGGGAGAACTCGAGGTGGACGAATGAAGGTTCCCTGCGCCATCACCATAGCTGGCTCGGACTCGGGCGGAGGGGCCGGGATAGCCGCGGACCTGAAGACCTTTTCAGCACTCGGCGTGCATGGACTGTGCGTGATCACCGCGGTGACTGCCCAAAACACCCAAAGGGTCGAGGGAATCCACGAGCTTCCGCCAGAATTCGTAAGAAAGCAAATCGATGCGGTAATGCGAGACTTCGACGTGGAAGTAGCGAAAACGGGAATGTTATCAAATGCCGGGATCATACGAGAAGTCAAGGAAGCAGTAGGACGTTATGGGCTCCGACTGATTGTTGATCCAGTTATGTTTGCAACCACCGGAGGTCGCCTTCTCAAAGAGGAAGCCCTCGACCAGCTTAGGGAGCTTATAGGCAACGCCGAACTCGTTACGCCAAACGTCCCGGAGGCACAACGACTTACTGGGAGAAAGATCGAAACTGCTGAGGACGCAAAGGTGGCCGCGCGCGAGATATCCAAACTCGGACCGAGAGCCGTCCTAATCAAGGGAGGGCACCTCCCGCGCCGGGACATTTTGGACCTCTTATTCGTGGACGGGAAGTTTCATGAATTCAGAAGACCCAGGATCAAGGGGAAACCCGTGCACGGAGTCGGTTGCTCCTTCTCCGCGGCGATAACCGCCGAACTCGCCAAAGGGGCCAGCCTCCCAGAAGCCGTGCACAGAGCGGGGAAATTCATCGCGGAAGCCGTGAGGAGGAGACTTCGCGTCGGGAAGGGTCTCAGTCCCGTGAACCCCGTTGCCCTCCTGATGTCGGATGCGGAGGAAGGGAGAGCCACGCGAGAGGTTTGGAGCGGAGCCCAACTACTGGCCAGCGAGCCAAAATTCGCCAACCTCCTGCCCGAAGTCGGGTCAAACCTCGCTATGGCTCTCCCGTGGGCGAAGGAGAGATCCGACATCATAGGGCTCTCCGGGAGGATAATCAAAGTCGGGGGGCTCCCGCACCTGACTGGCTTCCCAGTGCGGGGAGGATCGGAACACGTCGCAAATGTTATCCTAACGGCGATGCGATATGATCCGAGCATCAGGGCGGGGCTCAACATTCGCTTCTCCGACGAAATCCTGCAAAGATGTCAAAAGCTGGGACTCAGGATCTCGGAGTTCAGCCGCGAGGTGGAGCCAAAGGGAGTGAAGACCATGCACTGGGGAACCGAGCGAGCGATAGAGTCGGCGGGAGCCGTGCCAGACGTGATCTTCGATCGAGGTGGGAAGGGAAAGGAGCCGATGATCAGACTACTCGGCCAAACGGCGCGAGGAGTAGCAAAGCTCGCGTTGAAGATCGCGAGACTTCGTTAGATGACCATATGAAAACGGTGTACTCTTATATTGACGAAGAATTTAAGACAATAGAAAAACATGACCAGGCGGAAGGAGGCACCAAATGGGCAGAATACGACCGACCATTATCAAACAGGCGGCCCGGGAACTGCTACAAAGGTATCCGGACAAGTTTTCCCACAATTACAAGGAGACCTGCGCCGCGTTAGAGGAGTTAACCAACATCGAGAGCAAGCACCTCAGGAACAGGGTCGCCGGTTACATAGTTTCTCTGCTGAAACAAGGGGATTCCGGCTCCAAATAGTTGAGGGGGGATCTTGAGTTGGGTTACCGAATTTCTCACCCACAACTGGAAATCGAGCTAAAATTCGAGAAGGTGGATAAGCTACATATCCACGAGGAGATAATCCCGGAGATGTTAGATCACCTTACAGAAAAAATAAAGAATGACGCTTGCATCAAGCACCCTGTGATAGTTGACAAAGAGACTCTCGTGGTCCTAGACGGGATGCATCGAGTGGCCGCCGTTCAGAGGCTGGGATACCAACTCATGCTCGTATGCTTGGTGGACTACATGAACCCCAGCATCACTGTGGAAAGGTGGTTCCGATCCGTGAAGGACGGGGGCAATGCCTCCCCCGTGGAGATACTGACTAAATCCGGCTATAAGCTCGAACCGAACACCCGCGAGGGAATCGAGAAGCTCATGAAGGAGAGAAAAGCCATCGCTGGGGTGCTCACCTCCCACAGCGCCCACGCGGTTTTGGGACAGGAAAAAAATGTCAAAAAGGCGTACGATCGGATCAGGGACATTGAGCTCAAGTTAAGAGAGGCCGGATACGAGATAGAGTACGATACCGTCAAGGATGCCTTAGTGAAGCTCGACTCCGGAGAAGTGTCAGCAATCATAGCCGTGCCAATGATAAGCAAGCAAGAAATAATCGACACCGCCCTAGCCGGGGAAGTCTTTATACCCAAGGCGACGAGGCATCTCATACCCGCTAGGCCCCTTTTCGTAGACGCGCCAATGGAGTGGCTCAAACTGGATTTGAAGAAGGCAAATGAGCTCTTGGTCGAACATCTCTCCAAGAAAAGGGTGAAACACCTGCCTGGTGGACAGGTGCTCGATCGGCGCTATGAGGAAGAGCTCTACATCTTTGAGTGACCGAAACTTAGCACAAAAAGAGCAGAACATGGGGAATAGGAGCAGACTTTTCAGGAAATGAATGCCCTAACCGCCGACAAATATGGGGCGGGCGGAAAGTAACCTCGGCAATGGGAGCGGCCTGAACGGCATCCCATCCGTCTTTTCCCTTATCTGCTTGGCAAGTTCCTCGACGGTCATCTCCCTGAGTTCCTTATCCTCCCTGATCCTCACGGTTAACTTTTCTCCCTTGGCTTCCTTCTCGCCAATGACGATTACATAGCTGATCCACTCGCGCTCGGCTTCCCTTATTTTCTTCGGCACCGTCATGTCTCGATCGTCGATGTCAACCCTTATTTTCTTCTCTTCGAGTTCGTCTGCGATCTTATGGCAAAGATCTAGGTACCGCTCGCTGACGGGCACCAGCCTCACTTGAGTTGGGGCCAGCCACAAGGGAAGAGCCGGCACCCCGCCAGCTTCGGCCCGCTTAGCCGCCTCCTCAAGCACCGCGTAGATCCAGCGCTCAATCGAGCCCATCGAGGAGTGTAGTATGATACACCCTTTCTTCTCTCCGCTTTCGTCGACATAGAAGATGCCGTAGCGCTCGGAATCCTCGAGATCAAGTTGAACCGTCGAAAGTTGAGCACTTCCGCCCACCGCGTCAACTACCTGAAACTCATGCTTCATCACCCAGTAGTGTTTCTGCTTGGACAAGAGTTCCACGAGCGCTGGCTTTCCTATCTTTCTCAGAAGATCGATGATGAACTCTTTGTTATCCCTGTAGAACTCTTCTACGACCCGGAAGGCCACGACGTAGTCGATTCTCGCCGCATCCATCACCCTTGCGTAGATGGAAAAAAGTTGCTGGTACTCCTCCATCCCTTGCTCCATATCCTTGCAGAAGCAGTGGACATCTGGCATCGTGAAGGCCCGCAGGCGCTTGAGCCCCACGCACTCCCCGCTTTGCTCGAGGCGGTAGGAGGGGGAGAGTTCGTAGACTCTAACCGGCAACTGCCTGTAACTCATCGTCGCGTCCTTCATCATCCTGAAAAGACCGAAGTCCCCAGCAAATCTCAGAATGAGCGTCCTGTTGGGCATATGTATTTTGTAATCCTTCTGATAGAACTTCCTCGCCTGCTCGGTGATGTCGGGCTCATCCCCCCGGTATAGGACGGGAGTCTCGATCGTCGTCGCACCGATCTCCAACGCGAGCTGATCCGCCAAATCCTCCAGCAACTTGCGGATGAATGCCCCCTTCGGATAGAACCGGAGATGCCCCGTGTCGCTGGCGGGCTCGTAGTCCGCAATTTCGAGCCTCCGCATGAGCTTTATGTGAGGAGGTTCCTTCCCCGGTTTCCGACCGAGCTCCTCACTGAGAACGAATTGCTTCAAAGACGGTTGCCCGTCGAGCCCCCCACAAGCATCCATATTCCCGAGATCCAACTCGTGCTCCGAGCCGTCGGGTGAGAGCACGATGTACTTGCTCGGCACCTTCTCCACCTCAGCCTCCATCGCCTCCTCTTCTGCCGTTACAGTGCGGGAGAGCTCCGAGAGCGGGTGCCCTTTACAACTGAGCTTAAACGCCTTGTACCACCCGAACGGCAACCGCAGGACCTCCACCCCTTGGCTTCCAAGTCGCTCGCGAATCCCCTCAAGCACCTGAGTCGCGACATCCGGGGCGGCGAGGTCCTGACTCAAGTGCGCATAGGGATAAAGCACCACCCTCTCCGCCTTAACCTTCTCAAACACCTCCAAGATCTCGCGCGAGGCCTTATCAGCCACCCTTTCAGGATTTGCCTCGTCCTCCCTCTCAACCGCAGCAAACGCGACCAGCACTTCATCGGCTCGCCCCGATCTATGCTCGACTGGGACTTCCTCGGCCACTGGCGTCCGCTCTTTGGCCTCAAACTCCAAATAGTCCGCGTGAATCAGGAGCAGCCGCACTGCAACACCGCGTGAACTTGGTCACTCGCGCCTTTATTTGATTTGCGCTCAGAAGAGTATCATTCATTTGAAGTTAAAAAATTCCGGGAACGAAAATCTAAACGCGCAAGGCTATTTAGGTTTTCATACCATTAGAACTGGGATCCAAATGAAAAAGAAAGATGGGAAGAGGAATCCCCGCCCGAGCAAGGACGAATATTACCTCACCATAGCGAAGGCCGTCTGTCTGAGATCTCCGTGCATAAGACGGCAATTCGGGGCAATCATAGTCAAGGAGGACACCGTAGTCAGCTCAGGGTACAACGGGCCAGCGAGAAAAGTCGTGAACTGCTCCGATGTCGGGTGTCTGAAAGATGAACTGAACCTACCCCACTATTCCAACTACGATTCGTGCATAGGAGTGCACGCGGAGGAAAACGCCGTAGTCAATGCCGCGAGGCACGGGGCCAATGTCTTCGGGGGAACTATGTACCTTTACGGCCAGAATTTCAGCGACGGATCGGTGGCGGAGGCGAAACCCTGCGACCGTTGTAGGCGCATTCTGATAAACGCTGGAATCAAAGAAGTGGTGACAAAGAAGCCGGACGGGAGCATCGTCAGACTGAGGGTGGCGGACTGGGTGCAGGAGGATACGGAAAATTACCTAAAGAGGCTAAGGGAAGCCAGGAGGAGGAAGTCCTAAGATCTATATGTGTGGGTGGTGTTTTTTAGAAGCTCATTCAACTATTAAACCGGAGCTGAAAAAATGCGCTTAATTCTGGCGATTACGGGATGTAGTGGCGTGATTTACGGGGTTAGGTTACTGGAGGTCTGTCGAGAGCTGGGCATCGAGACGGACTTGATCATATCCCCAGCGGGCGAGCAGATCTTAGCAATGGAGCTCAAAAAGAGCGCGGAAGACCTACGAAAACTCGCAACGCGGAGTTATTCCTACCACGATCTCAGCGCCCCCATCTCAAGTGGCTCCGTGCGCACGGACGGTATGGTCATAGCACCTTGTAGCATGAAAACCTTGGGGTTGATGGCCTCGGGGATTACCTCAAACTTAATCTCTCGGTCGGCAGATGTCGTGCTCAAACAAAACCGGCCGCTCATCTTAGTGCCGCGGGAAACCCCCCTGAACCTCATCCACCTTGAAAACATGATAAAGCTGAAGCGGGCGGGGGCGACAATTCTCCCGGCAATGCCGGCATTTTACCACGAACCCAAAGAGATCGGAGACCTCGTGGACTTTGTCGTCGGAAAGGTGCTAGACTTGCTCGGAGTCGAGCACCAGCTATACCGAAGATGGCGAGGATAGGGGGAAGACGCTTGGAGCACCCCGTTGCGAAATACAGATGTGAGAGGTGCGGATATGATGAATACAGAATGTCCGCGAGAGAAGTTGGGGAGATAGCACTGGGGGAATGTCCGCGGTGTGGTGGTGATTTCCAAGTCGTTGAGTGCGGTAAAAAACCTAAGGAACTCGCTGAAGTCGAGGAGGCAATAGGCAAGCGCTTCGAAATCCTAGACTTCAGCTTCAGAAGAGGAAGAGGGGACTTCCTAGTGGAAACCCGCGATCCTAGTAGGGCCTTCCTGAAGACGTTTCGCGCGGTAAAGAAACGCGGGTTTCTCATCGCGATGCGGGAACGCGAGGGAGAACTTCACCTCTTGACCACCAAAGCACCGCCGGTAGAGAAGTCAAATATCGCAACAAATATTGTTCTCCTCCTAGCCACAATCGGAACAACCCTCTTCGCTGGCTTTTATCTCTCCTCACATAATCTCGTCATTCAAGGTGCCTGGGGGCACTTTTCGAACGCTATTTTATTCTCACTTGCCCTTATGGCGATCCTAGGCGCCCATGAGATGGGTCATAAGATTGCTGCTTGGCGCCACGATGTCGCGACAACTTGGCCATATTTTATCCCATTTCCCCACCCGTACATCGGGACCTTTGGAGCAGTCATCAAGGTAAAAAGCCCCATCCCGACGAAAGAGGCCTTAGTCGAAATGGGTGCCTGTGGGCCGATCCTGGGGTTCCTCCTCGCCCTCCCAATCACTACGATGGGCATAGCACTATCAGAACCCCTCGGAGGAGAACTTTTTAAAGTACTACCAACGCCCCTGATCTTTGCCCTCCTGGGAATTTTTAAATTTGGCCATTTTCCATCCGCCTTGAATCCCCATCCCTTTGCGTGGGCTGGCTTCATAGGGCTCTTGGTAACCTGGCTCAATCTCATTCCAGCCGGACAACTCGACGGGGGACACGTAGTCCGAGGGGTGCTCAGCAAGGAGCAACACCATCGACTCACGCGAACCCTCGGTTTTACCTTCATCGTGCTCGGCCTCCTAACTGGGATCCTCCCCCTCACCATGTGGGGGCTCCTCATTCTGCTTCTCTTCGGTACCCCTCACGGAGGAGCCCTCGACGATGTTTCGAAACTTCGCGGGAGACAAAAGATCATAGTGGGGGTGGCCCTAGCGATATTTATTCTGTGTCTGCCTATTCCACTCTAATTGGTAAAACGGGGTGATGGTCTGAGGGGGAAACTTATCGCCCTAGAAGGAACGGATGGATGCGGAAAAACCACGCACGCAAAACTTCTGGTAGAGTGGCTACGTTCAAAGGGATTGAAGACCGTAATTACGGACGAGCCCACCGACGGGCGCATCGGAGAAATCCTAAAACGTGCGGCCAAGGGAGAATTCAAACTTCTGCCAGAGGTAGAGGCACTGCTTTTCGCAGCCGACAGAGTACAACACGTGGCGGAGATTATACTCCCGGCCCTAGAATCGGGGAATATAGTGGTGACAGAACGCTATATCCACTCCTCTATGGCCTACCAGTCGGCTAGAGGTCTCCCGCTAAAGTGGATTAAAACTATAAACTCTCGCGTGCCTCGTCCGGATCTCGCAATTTTAATTGATGTGCCGGTCGCTGACGCGCTGAAGAGGATAAAACCCCTGCGCGAGCTAGATACCTTCGAGCAAGATCAAGAGTTCCAGAAAAGGGTAAGGGAGAAATATAGGGAGATAGCGGATGAGGAGAGCCTGATAGTTGTCAACGGGGTCGCGAAAATCGAAGAGGTTCAAGCCGATATTAGAAAACACGTTAGTGCTCTCTTAGGCATTTAATTGACATGCTCAATGTCAACCCTAAATAGATAGATAATTCATTAATTTTTGTGAACGCATATGGCCCAGATTAGAATTAGACCTTCAAAACTTGGGGGGGAGATCGAGGCACAACCATCCAAGAGCTACACTCACCGCGCCCTTTGCATTGGACTGCTCGCGGACGGAGAGAGCGGAATATCCGGACCCCTACAAAGCTTGGATACGGAGGCCACCGTCAGGGCTTTGGAGATCCTCGGTGGAGATCTTGAGAAAGAGGATAAGGTGTGGCGCGTCACGGGAACCGGTGGGAGAATCACCCCGAGAGGAAAGATAATCAACGTGATGAACTCCGGAACAACCCTCAGGTTCATGAGTGCCATTGCCGCCCTCTCTCCAAAACCCGTCACCCTGACAGGCGACGAATCTATACTGACCCGCCCCATGGGACCATTGATCAAAGCCCTTCGAAACCTTGGGGCAAGAGCCGTTTGCAGGGGAGGAAAAGGACGCCCGCCAGTAACCGTGGGGGGAGGGATACGGGGGGGAGAGACGCAGATCACCGGAGCCATTAGCTCCCAGTTCATTTCCGCCCTGTTGCTCGCTTGCCCGTATGCAAGTGAGGACGTCAGCATATCTGTGGAAGAGGAGCCGAGATCCAAACCGTACATCCTCATGACCTTGGAGATCTTGAAGTTAGCTGGGGGAAAGATCAGCCGCAATCGTGATCTCACCGAATTCGATATTCCCGGCGGTCAAATCTTTAATCCAATTGACTACGCGGTCCCAGGAGATTTTTCTTCAGCTTCGTTCATACTCGGTGGGGCGGCGCTGACCGGTTCGAGCGTTCGGGTTAGGGGACTTGACGTTAATGATGTGCAAGGAGACAAAAAGATCCTAACTTTCCTAGAAGAATTCGGCGCCGAAGTAAAGGTGAAGAGGAAAACAATAGAAGTCAGCGGAACGGGGGAGCTTTACGGAATCGAAGCGGACTGCGGTGATACGCCAGATCTGGTCCCAGTGCTAGCTGTGTTGGGGGCAGCTGCAGAGGGGAGGACGATCCTGACAAACATGCCCCATCTCCGCTTTAAAGAAGTAGATCGCTTGCGGGCCCTTTCCGTTGAACTGAAAAAACTCGGCGCACGCGTAAGAGAACGCGAGGATGAACTCCAGATCTGGGGAACTCGGCAACTTAGGGGTGGGAAATTTAATTCCTACGGTGACCACAGAATGGCAATGGCCCTAGCGATGGCAGGGTTGGCTGCAAAGGGAGAGACCGTGGTGGAGGGAGCCGAATGCATCTCCGTATCGTATCCGAACTTCGTGAAAGATATGCAGGGACTCGGGGCTAACATCGAGAAGATAGTCTGATGCCCCTACTTTCTAGACTTGGCGACATCAAGGTCGCTCCAAAGACTGTTATTAGAATAATTTATAGACGCTGATTGTGAAAAATCAAAAAGGTATAGAGATGGGTAGCAACACGTTCGGAAAGATCTTCAGAGTTACTACTTGGGGCGAATCTCACGGGAAAGCTGTCGGTGTAATCGTCGATGGGGTTCCAGCTGGCTTGCCCCTGAGCGAGAAAGATATCCAGCGCGAACTCGACCGTCGTCGTCCGGGACAATCGGAAATAACTGGTCCAAGAAAAGAACGCGATCGGGTTGAAATTCTCTCAGGAGTCTTCAAGGGTCGGACGCTAGGCACGCCCATATCCATGATCGTCCACAACGTTGACATTGACTCGAGACCCTACGAAGCAATCAGGAACCGGCCAAGACCAGGGCATGCAGACTTGACCTACTGGTTAAAGTACGGGCATGTGGATTATCGCGGAGGAGGAAGAGCATCGGCTAGGGAAACGGTCGGAAGGGTTGCGGCTGGAGCAGTAGCAAAAAAGTTGTTATCCTCCATAGGGATCGAAATTCTCGGCCACACCGTCGAGGCTGCGGGAGTTAAGGTAGGAAGAGAAATAAAAAACGAAGAAATACGCAAAAACGCCGAACGGAACCCGATCCGTTGCGCTGATCCCGAAATCGCCAAGAAGATGATAGATCGCATACTTGAGGCGAGGCGCGAAGGGGACAGCACAGGCGGCGTAGTGGAAATCAGAGCGCTAAATGTCCCCCCTGGCCTCGGAGAGCCCGTCTTCGGAAAAATAGATGCCGAGATAGCGGGTGCCCTTATGTCAATAGGTTCCGTCAAGGGGGTCGAAATAGGCGCTGGTTTTGAGGCACCGAGACTTAAAGGTTCGGAGATGAACGACCCCTTCAAGCTAAAGGATGGGAAAATCGTGTGCGAGACCAACCGCGCTGGCGGCGTGCTAGGCGGGATCACCACCGGGATGCCGATCGTTGCTAGGATAGCCGTGAAGCCAACCCCGTCGATATCTAAACCTCAGCGAACGGTGGATCTCAAAGAGAAAAAAGAGGTCACACTCAAACTCAAGGGGAGGTTCGACCCAAACATTTGTCCGCGCATCATCCCCGTGGCGGAAGCGATGATGGCCATAGTATTGGCGGACCACCTTCTCCGATCGGGAAAAATACATCCGAACTCGTTCGAGGAAGGAAAATGAAAGGTATAGCTTCCGCCCCTGGCTCAGCAACTGTTGTGAACGCCATCGCAACTGGGAGGGGCGCGGCTTTTGCTATAGATCTTAGAGTCCGGGCGGAAGTTAACCTGACAACTGAACCGGGGAAAATCGTGGGATACGTTGGAGGAACCTCCGAAAGCCCCAAGCTCATCGAGACCTGCGTACGCAAGGTTCTGCAAAAGCTCGACGCGAATAAAAAATACGGGGCAAAGGTTATCACGAGCACGGATGTTCCAATCGCCGTGGGGCTCTCAAGTAGCAGTAGCGCTGCAAACGCCGTTGTCCTGGCAACGTTTGCCGCGCTCGGAGATGAGCCAGAACCGATGGAGGCCATCAACCTCGGAGTCGATGCCGCTTTCGAAGCTGGGACTACCGTGACTGGCGCGTTCGATGACGCTTCCGCCTCTTACTTGGGAGGGGGAGTCATTACCGACAATTTAGAGAGGAAAATATTGAGACGATTTCAAGTCGACCCGAAACTCCGCGTCCTCATCTACATACCCCCAAGGAAGAAATACACGAGGGAGATTAACAGGAGACAAGTGAAACCGATCGCGGAACTCGTCAAACTTGCGCACGAAATGGCTCTAAATGGGAACATTTTCAGAGCCCTCACGGTAAACGGAATGCTCTACTCGGTAGCCATGGGCTATGACCTCACCCCGGCCCTCGAGGCCCTAGAGTTGGGAGCACTTGCCTCTGGGGTGACTGGAACTGGCCCGGCAATTGTAGCGATATGTAAAACTCAAAAGATCGGGGAGATAAAGAAGGCATGGGCGAAAAGGCCTGGGAGGATAGTGGAGACCAGACCCTCCTTGGAGGGGGCTAGGGTGGAAAAATGAGGAGAAGAACCAAGCTCGATTCTCTCCGGAAAAGAATAGACAAAATAGATGAAAAATTCATCGACCTCCTGGCCCAGCGCTTAGAACTCGCAAGAGACATCGCCAAAATAAAAAAGCGTGCAGGTAAGGCAATACTCGATGAGGAAAGGGAGAGAGAAGTAATCAATCGGGCGCGGAAAAGGGCCACTGAGAAGAAAATCGACCCGGACTTCGTCGAGAGTCTTCTGAGACTTACTATTAGTCAAACGGTGGGGGCCGAGCGCGAACAGATGGGGGAGGCAGGGATGTGGGTCGAGGTCCAGAGAGCCTTCGTGGGGCACCCCGCTCAGCTGAACGTCGCGCACCTCCTCCTCCGCTACGGTCTCCGAGTGCAGGAGAACGGAGAGATAGCGTGTGGCAACATGCGTATTCCCGCCGTACAAGTTGCGAAGGAGGCTGGAGTCGACAGGCGGGTGGTGGATGCAACGGCTAGAACTATACTCAAGAATGAGAAGCTCAAGAAGATCTTCTCCAATCTACAACCGGTGATGTACCTCAAAGGGGTGGCCCACCAACTTAAGCTTGGAGTCGTGGAGATATTGCCTGTTGACGCAACCGTTCCGGGAATCATAAGCGAAGTCTCCAACACCATCTCGAAGTTCGGGATAAGCATCAGGCAGGCGATCGCCGACGATCCCTACTTCGTGGCGCAGCCGAAGCTCACGATAATTACCGATAAACCCTTGATCGGGGACGTAATAGAAGCCCTGAGAAAGTTGCCGAGCGTGCGGAGCGTCGTTGTTTACTAAGCGTGCCACCTTCAAGCTCACAACGGAAATTTTTTGTCTTCAGAATGAACATTTTTGTTCAGAAAAGACTTAAATAGGACAAAAATCCGGAAAAATTAGAGAGTTTCACGGAGATGTACATGAACATGGAAATTGGACCAGACGAGGCCAAAGAGCTTTCCGAGGAGTTGGGCAGACCATGCCTCGTCCCTCTCGTAGGTAAGGAGCCAATTTCCTCCTCCCCCGCCGAACTCTACTTCGCAATTAGAAAAAGGTATCCGGGCTCCTTCCTACTTGAGTCAACTGATGGACGAGGAGAGACCGCACGTTACTCGGTCATAGGATGCAAACCCCTAATCCACGTGGAATCTCGAGGAGGGGAGATGAAGATTGACGGTGGGCAAGAACTCTCCGAATTATCGAGAGGACTTGCCGAAAGAGTCAGCAAGCAGATGGATGCTCTCGAAAAGATGCGTAGGGCCTTACTCATTGATAATATGCAAATTCCCCAGCTGGAACTGCCACGATACGTGTTCGGGGTGACCGGTTATGTGGGATATGACTTCGTCCGCTCGAGCGTGGAGTTGGGCTCCCATGCGGAGGACGACCTCAAACATCCAGATCTTGAATTCGTGCTTCCCCAGCTATTGATAGTCTTCGATCACTTTAAAGAACTCGTTTACTTTTGCTCGCTCGTACTCTGGACGGACGAAGGCGAGGTCGGTGTTTCCTGCACCGAAGCATTGTCGGAGTTGAAGAAAATAGCGAAGATACAACCGATACAACCGGTGCCCAAAAAAACCAACCCCACCTCGGTATCTACCAGATCGAACATCACGAGAAGGGAGTTCGAGAGAAATGTGGAAAAAACCAAGAAATACATCCGCGCTGGAGACATCATCCAAGCCGTGTTATCTCGCAGGATTGAGCTGAAACCCTCTCCCCCTCTAGATGAGTTCTATATGCGTCTCAGACTCATCAATCCCTCACCCTATATGTTCTTTTTGGACTTCCCAACCCGTAGCATTGTCGGATCGAGCCCAGAGGCCTTGATAAGGGTAAGCGGGAGAAATGTGACGACGCGTCCCATCGCCGGGACTAGACGAAGGGGGGAGAATAAAGAACATGACCTAGCGATGGAGCGTGAATTGCTAACGGACGAAAAAGAGCGAGCCGAACATGTGATGTTAGTCGACCTCGGGCGCAACGATATCGGAAAAGTTTCGGAATTCGGGACCGTAAAGGTTCCAGAATTTATGAAAGTGGAGAAGTACGGTCACGTCCAGCACCTCGTCAGCACCGTCACGGGACGATTGCAGGAAGACAAAGATGCCTTCGACGCTCTCCGAGCCGTCTTTCCGGCGGGAACAGTCACCGGGGCGCCAAAAGTGAGAGCGATGGAGACAATCGAAGAGCTGGAACCGACCAGGCGGGGGATATACGCGGGAGCGGTCGGGTCGTTCAATTACGCCGGAGAAGCCGACTTCGCCATAACCATTCGGACTCTCGTAGCAGAGCGTGGGGTGGGTTATCTGC
>JAGGTB010000041.1 GCA_021163965.1 Hadesarchaea archaeon
TGACGTCGCCTTTACGAGGCGAAGGTCGAGGGTTCGAATCCCTCCGGGCCCACTAATTCTTAGGTCGGACGAGGTCTAGGATCTCCAGTTTGCGTTCGTTCCTTGCCATTGACCTTCTTCTGGGAGGCGATTCAAATTTACTTTTAGCTACAGAACGAAAATCGGAAGGAGGGATGAAACAGAGGTTTTGGAACGGCTCTGGGGGGAAGTAGAAGGTCGTCATACACATTTACTTGGCGAAGGCGATCCCCTTGAAGCGGGCGAATCTATCAAAGGGGGGTCTTTGTCTTACGCGGAAGTGATGGAATTTTAGATGTTCCTGCGAAACCAGCGGAGCGAACAGCTGAACACCAATCGGGAAAGAAAATTTGTTAGCCAGAATGCCTCGAGAACTTCTCCGTATTTTTTGTCGAGTCTTCGACTTCAATGATCTTCCTCTACATCAAATCACCTAAGACCCAAGAGACCTGAGTAGATGTCTCTCTTTACTTCGACTTTCGGGGATATCCGGCGTCCTTCCTTGCGCATGGGAAGCCCGCGAATTAGAACCGCAGGTATCCTCTCATCTCCCTCCCCCATGACTATCTGCGCCGCTGTCGCCAGCTGATCCGCAATTGCCCGGAAAGTTACCCGCAAACGACGACCGTAGAGATCGCGCTGTCGCCGACAATCAATGACGGGTTGAATTCCGGAAACACCGACGGCCTGACCAACTGTTCCCAATCTAAGCGGCTGGATGTGGCTGTCTGCGAGAATTACTCCGACCCTCTTTCCAGTCTTCCTCTCTATTTTTTTAAGGATAGCATCGGCTACGCGATCGCCATCTGCCGGCATCAACACCACGTAGCCAGGGGGGGCGTTTGAGGCGTCCACCCCGGAGTTTATCCTGAGCATGCCATCCTTTAGGGTCAACACGCTTCTCTCCCCCGTTCCGAGAACCTGATCCGCCTCTTGAATCACCACCTCCACGAACCTTTCATCCAATCCCGTTTTTTTCGCCAGCCTTCTCGCTGCCTCTGATGCCACCACATCCGAGAGCTTTCGCAGACGTCCCTCAGCGGTAGCGACAGCGCTAGAAGCTATGACCAAAACATCTCCATCCCGGATCCCTCCCCTACCCTTTGCTGCCTCAAGTAGTATTGCGACTAAATCATCACCGGGTTTGATCAGGGGCAATCTCAGTCCGATAATCTGCATAAATATCATCCCCTGAATTCGTTAATTGCCTCGGCCATGCGAACGGCCTGCAGGGTTTCCTTTGGATCGTGGGTGCGGACGACGCTTGCGCCATTTAGCACGGCAACGACTGTGGCGGCTAAGGACCCCACTAGGCGGTCCTCGGGCTTCGGCAAATTCAAGACCTCCCCGATAAAGGACTTTCGAGATATTCCGACACAGATGGGTCGCCCTAGGCTCTCGAGTTCCCGAAGTTTCCCAAGGATCTCCAAGCTAACGGATGTAGCGACATCGTATCCCCTGTCCAGGTAGGGCTCCTTTGCCCGCTTCCCGAGGCGGGCTATCCTCCCGGGCCAGTGACCGATTGCCGGATCGACGACCACGCGCTCGGCAGGGATCCCATACTCAGAACATATGCGCAGGCTATCCCCCAAAGCCTCTTTGATTTCGCCGATTGTGCAGGGGTCTCCAGGGGCCCCGTCCGTTGCCATGAGTATGGCCGAGCATCCAAAGCCAGATATGACTTCCGCCATCCTTTCGTCGGATTTGAGTCCGCTTATGTCGTTGACTATTTCCGCGCCGGCTTCGATTGCGGCCTCCGCCACCGCCGCCCGCTGAGTATCCACGGATATGGGAACGTCGAGCTCCCGGGAAAGGGCTTTAATTACGGGAATCAGCCTGTTCAATTCTTCGTCGGCCGGAATCGGCTTCGAGCCCGGACCAGTATTTACTCCCCCGACATCGATGATGCTGGCCCCATCCTCGAGAGCCCTTTTGCTCTTCTCGACGGCCACGCGCACATCCTTCGCAATCGAACCTCTATAGAAGGAGCTGGGACTGACGTTTAGAGCGTAAACTATCGCTGCTGGACGCCCTTCTCCAACTTCCACACTTGACAGCTTCGCCCGAATCATAAACTCATCACAATTCGGGGGCGTGCCGATAAAAGCTTGGTGGGCCACTTTCCAAACTATCGGGAGTCTAAGCGGGGATCTCCGCTTATACCGCTTTATTATCTAGAACTCCAGAAAAGTTTGAGTTGATGGTGGGAAGCTCATGCCCCAGATCCACCGCTCCCTTGGGATAGGATCATGCCCTCCACCGACGGGATACTCCCAGATGAGCGAGATCATCACCGGTTCCGTAGGGGTGGCAGATGGTCAGGAAACCTCGCAAGTTTTCTCAGGATTTAATTGAAGAGGTAGTGGCGAAAGACCTCTGCACGGGATGTGGAGCGTGCGTTATCTCGTGCCCCGCGAACGCTTTGAATTTGGAAGGTGGGAAGGTGGTCCTAACCCATGAGCATTGCTTGGGGGATAGATGTGGAATCTGTTACGAGCAATGCCCTCAGTTGGTGAGCGACGAAGCACTGATGAGGATCCTCTTCGGCGATGAGATGACTCGGAGCGACGTCGGATTTTACCGCGGGGCTTACTCGGTTCGCTCCACCTCCCCCGACATATCCAAAGTCTGTCAGGATGGCGGGGCGGTAACGGGGATCCTGGCAAACCTGCTTGAAATTGGATTCATAGACGCCGCTATAGTCACTGGAACTGGCGATCTCCCCTGGCTACCTGAACCTAGGATTGCAAAGAGCAGGGCAGATCTATTGAACAGCGCCGGCTCAAAGTATTCCCTAGCGCCACTCCTACTAGTTTTGAAAGATGCGGAGGAGAAAGGGTACAGGCAACTAGCGGTGGTAGGGACACCATGTCAGATAAAAGCCATAAGGAGGATGCAGACATCTCCACTAAAGAACAAAAAGATTGTAGACCCCGTCAAACTGTGCGTGGGTTTATTTTGTCTGAGAGCCTTCGAATACCAGCCCTTTGCTGGGGAACTCAGGAAGTCCCTCAACATAGAGCTAGCAGATGTGGATAAGCTCTCCTTCAACGGGAAACTTGTGGTGCACTGTAAAGATGGGTCGAGCCACGAGCTGGAGGCAAAGCGTCTGCGCAAGCTCGCATATCCACATTGTTGGGCATGCCGAGACTTCACCAGCTCGCTTGCGGATATTTCCGTAGGGGGAGTTGGGAGCCCCCATGGATATTCAACAGTTCTCATTCGCACACAAGCTGGGGCAGAAGCTTTCTCCGAGGCGATAAAAGGTGGTGAGCTCGAAACTAAACCCCTCAGCGAAGTTAAACCGGGAATGGACGTCGTGGAGAAATTGGCGAGGAAAAAACGGACGATCGCCTATGCCAGGATTTCACGCGAGGGGTGGAGAAGTTGAGAGAGGTTCGCTAATCTATCATTTCGGAAACTTCGCTAGACAGATCCGCCCGTAGCGGGTAATTTATACCAATCGAGCGGGAAGTCCTCTCCCGAGAGGGGGAGAGCCCGCAATGATTATATACGCCTTTGGAGACACATTCCTTTGTTCGGGGACGCCTCTGGGGCGGAGGTCTCCGTAAAGGGGTTCCGTGCCGGAGCCCCCCGACGCCGTGAGGGCACGGTCGGAGAAGCTCCTTCCGCAAGGAGGAGCAGCTTATGCGCTTTCAATCTCTCATACTCTGGGATATCTATGGAGGAAATTCGTGGAACTGGCGCGCTTAGGGAGTGGGAGAGGGTTTCCGCCCATTCGCACATAGTGGGGCTGGGTCTGGATGGCCTAAAGGCCAAGCCAGTAGGCGACGGTATGGTTGGACAAATAGAGGCCAGAGAAGCAGCGGGAGTAATCGTGGACATGGTGAGAAAAGGAAAATTTGCAGGGAGAGCCATACTGATCGCCGGCCCGCCGGGAACTGGGAAAACCGCCTTGGCTCTAGGAATAGCAAAAGAGCTTGGGCAGGATGTCCCCTTCATCCCCATTGTTGCGAGTGAGATATTCTCCACGGAGATTAAGAAGACGGAGTTTCTTACCCAGACACTTCGGAAGGCAATAGGAGTCCGAATCCACGAAATGCGGAGAATATACGAGGGAAAGGTGGAGGAGCTAAACATCGAGTATGAATCTCACCCCTACAACCCTTATCAGAAAATTCCATCTGGCGGAACCATCAAACTTTCAACGACTGATGCGTCACAAAAACTCAGCATGGATCAGGCCTTCGCGATTTCTCTGATCCAGCAGGGAGTCGAGACTGGCGATGTTATTCAGATAGACGCTGATAGAGGGAAAGTCGTGAAGATTGGCAAATCTAAGGAAGCGGCCGAGAAGGAGAAACTGGATCTAACTTCCGTCCGCGTAGTTGAGGTTCCAAGCGGACCTATCCTCAAACACAAGGAATTTGTCTATCCGATGAGTCTGAATGATCTAGACATCGCCCACTCGAGAGCTGACGTCAGCGTATTTAGCCTCTTCTTCGGCGGAAGCGAGCGAAAGGAAATTTCAAACGAGGTAAGGGCTGAAGTTGACGAGAAAGTCAGGAAGTGGGTCCAAGAAGGGCGAGCCGAGATCCTGCCCGGGGTGGTTTTCATAGATGAATGCTCCATGCTGGACATCGAAACTTTTTCGTTCCTCAGCAGAGGGATGGAACAGGAGCTGGCACCAATTGTCATATTCGCGACCAATAGAGGGATAACCAAGGTGAGAGGAACGGACCTCAGAGCCCCCCACGGAATGCCACTGGATTTACTCGATCGGTTGCTCATAATCCGAACTAGGCCATACAATCGCGATGAAATCCTAGAAATCTTAAAAACACGGGCAAGGGCCGAGAAAGTGAAAATTAAGGAAGACGCCTTGAGCTACCTTGCCGACATTGGCGAAAGAACATCTCTCAGATATGCTGTTCAACTTTTGGCCCCCGCCTCCAACGTTGCGGAGAGGGAGAACTCCGAGGAGATAACCAAAAAACACATCGATCGGGTAAAGGAGCTCTTCGTTGATGTCACGCGGTCCGTCAAGCACCTCCAAGAGTTCGAGGAAAGGATGATGGAATAACCTCCCTATGGGAAACCTCAAATGTTCATTTTCCGCTTAGAGCCCTTCCTATTAGCTCGAGCGACTTCGGGGCATCGGGTCCTATCGGGGAGCCCACAACCACCCCGGTTATGCCCATCCTGCGCAATTCCTCTACCCGGGAGAGGAACTCATTGAGAGTCCCACTCACCGAAAATGCATCTATCATCGCTTCTGTAACGGCTTCCCTAGCTCCCCTAATATCCCCAGCTTGTAGTTTTCTCCGGACTCTCTCCATTTCCTCTGGGGGGATTCCATGTCTCTCGAGGGATTGCTCTGGGGCCGAAGATCCAACGAAAGCGACCACAGTCTTGGCCCTATTCCTCGCCCTTTCCTCATCCTCGTCGATTGAAGTTGCCATATATGCTACCACTTCCACTTCCTTGGGATCTCGACCGGCCTTCTTCGCCCCCGAGCACACGTACTCTGTACACTCCTTCAAATCATCTGGATGAGATGCATTCAAGAGAGCCCCGTCAGCCAGCTCTCCGGAGAGTTCGAGCATGCGTCGCTTTCTCCCCCCCACATAAATTGGGATCTCCCCAATAGGTCTGAAGTGAAGCCCAGCGCCGCGGCACGTAAAGATCTCCCCCGCGTAGTCCACTTTTTCCTCTGAGAGCAACTTGCGTATTACTTGGATCGCTTCCCGCACGGTGGTGATGGGGCGGCGATGTTTTACGCCCACCGTTGCGAGGTAAAACGGGTCGCCCGCGGAAATTCCCAGCATTGCTCTGCCGTTTGATATCTCATCCAGCGTAGCCACCGCTGCCGCGATTACCGACGGGTGGGACAGATAAGGATTAGTGACCCCCGGGCCGAGCATTATTTTTTTAGTCACGGCAGCCAAGTGGACGAGAACGGAATGTACATATCGATTGTGATAATGATCGCTTACCCAAATTTGATCGAACCCGAACCTCTCGGCGCGCTCGGCCAATTCCCTGAGCCTCTCAACCCCAGAGTACGGGACGAACTCAACACCGAGTTTCATTTCACCCCTCAAATCACTAGGGTAGTTACAGTGAACTACCCCCAGCTTTCGCAGGGGGCTTCCTGCTTCATCCACCGGACTCGATCCCGTCCCCCTTCAGGCGGTTACGGAGGTCCGATGTCCAGCCTACCCGCGCGGGTCATCGGTTTTCCACAGGCGTGAATTCGGGCCGTCCCAGCCCTACTCGAGGGAGTTTTTATCACCAAACTATAAATGCGTTCCGCCCCTCATCCCCTCCGTTGCGGAAGGGGACTTCCCGGTGGCAAAGTTAAAATATCCAATAGGCATGATGGGTTTGGGAGCTAGCATGAATCTTATCGCTCTTAGGGGACTGCCCATAGTAAAGAAGGGAGATGATATAGCACAGCTCATAGCCCACGCCGCAAACGGGCAGGTGAAAATCGAGAACGGAGACATAATCGTCGTGGCACAGAGCATAGTTTCCAAGGCGGAAGGCAACGTCTACGATTTGCGTGAAATAAACCCAAGCCCCCGCGCGATCGAAATAGGTAAGAAGATGGGCAGAGACCCACGAAAAATAGAACTAATCCTCAGAGAATCCACCGAGATAGTAAGGCAGGCGCACGTGTTGATAACGCGAACAAAGCATGGATTCGTTTGTGCAAACGCTGGTGTTGACTCTTCAAACGTGGACGAAGATCATGCAACTACTCTGCCGGAGGATCCCGACGCGAGCGCTAGACGAATCCGGGAAAGAATCAAAGACATTTTGGGAGTCGACGTTGCGGTCATAATCTCCGATACTCATGGCCGGCCCTTCCGAAAAGGTGCTGCAGGTGTTGCTATCGGGGTGGCCGGAATGGAGCCCCTCTGGGACCTCCGCGACAAGCGGGATCTCTACGGGAAGAAGTTGACCAGTACCATCTTCGCTGCTGCTGATTCATTCGCCGCCGCCGCAACCATTGTTATGGGTGAAACTAACGAGGGGACCCCAGTTGTGATAATAAAAGGTGCAAAATACAAGCCAGGGGATGGTCGCGCCACCGATTTGGTTAGACCACGGGAGCACGATCTTTTCTTGTAGGGGGATTATATGCTTCTCGTCCTGTCTGGAGGCACAGGTACACCAAAGTTACTTCAAGGACTTGTTAGACTTCTTCAGCCCGAGGAACTATCGATCCTGGTCAACACGGGAGAAGATGTCGAGGTATCTGGTTTGCACGTTTCCCCAGATCTGGACACGGTTCTCTACACACTCGCAGGAATTATTAACGAAAGAACTTGGTATGGAATTCGCGGAGATAGTTTTTTCTGCCATGACATGCTGAGGCAACTCGGACATAAAGAACTCCTGCGGATAGGGGACAGAGATCGGGCCATAAAGTCTTATCGGACATCGATGTTGCGGAAGGGAAAATCGGTGACGGAGATTACACGCGAACTCTGCCGACGCCTCGGCGTGCGCTCCAAGATTCTTCCGATGACTAACGATCGGGTGAAAACTGTAATAAATACCGACAGGGGAGATATGAGCTTTCACGAGTTCTGGGTACTCCGTCGAGCAAAAGATAGAGTTACTGGCGTGAATTTCGAGGGAGCTGAAAAAGCAAAACCCGCTCCAGGAGTTATTGAAACAATCAAAAAATCAGATGGCATAGTAATTGGCCCTAGCAACCCAGTAACGAGCATCGGCCCGATCCTTGCGATTAAGGAAATTCGCCGGGCGCTAGCGAAGAAACGCGAAAAAGTCCTAGCTGTGAGCCCGATAGTCGGGGGGCGCCCTGTAAGTGGTCCGGCCGGAGTTCTGATGGAGGGAATTGGACACGAGGTTAGCGCTGTCGGCGTCGCGAAGATCTACAGAGACCTCACTAGAAAATTCCTCCTCCACCACACGGATGTCCACCTAGCTCCCAGAATTGAGGCCCTAGAAATGAAAGTTTTCTCCGGAAATCTGCTTATGCCTGATTTAAAGTCTAGAGTAGAACTGGCACGCAGGGTACTCCGAGTAGTGAGGACAAATCGTTGAGCTCCTCTTACTCCTTCGAGATGGCCCCCATGGGACAACTCTCGGCTGCGGAGTCGACGCACTCGATGTCGTCTGGAACCTCTCCCGTGGATTCATCGTCAGAACGGTATCTCTCCGTGATGCTGGCTTTACCGTCGGCCCCCAGCTCGAATACCTCCCCACATATGGTGGTGCAGAGGGCACATCCCGTACAGAGGTTCTTATCGATCTTTACCTTGGCCATAGCACCATCACCCACGCTAATGCACTTTTCATTTTTAACTGTATCGTTCCGCTCTCCCGTCACTAAAGCAGCTCGTAGGTGGTCGTCCGCTGACGAGGGATGAGCCCCGCTCCCGAGATTAACTCCTCAAGCTGTCTCGGCATCATCCTACTAACGCACCCACCAGCCGCCCGAGAGATGTTTTCCTCCATCAGGGTACCGGAGAGATCGTTGGCTCCGGCACGCAACATAGCTTGAGCGAGCCTCGGCCCTAGCTTCACCCAAGAAGCTTGGATGTTATCGATATAATTAGTCAGCATCAGACGAGCAACTGCATGCATGCGAAAGTCATCAATCGCGTTCCTCCAAGGCTTGAACCCAGCACGCTCCAGTCTGGTGTTGCGGTGCATGAAGCCAAGGGGGATGAACTCCGTGAACCCCCAGGTCTCTCCCTGTATCTCACGGAGGAAAACCAAGTGTTGGGCCCGCTCCCTCATTGTTTCGATGTGGCCATAAAGCATCGTCGCGGTGGTTGGAAGACCTAGACGGTGACACGTTTCTATTATTTCACGCCACCTCTCCACGCTCACCTTCTGAGGACAAATGACCTTCCGAACCCTGTCCACCAGAATTTCAGCTGCGGTTCCTGGGACTGAGTTCAATCCTTCATCTTGCAACGCTTTGATGACCTCCTTCACCGGGAGCTCCTCACGTCTCGCCATGTAATTGATCTCCTCGGGAGAGAACGCATGGATGTGGATATCCTCCGAAACCGACCGCACAGCTCTCAAAATTTCGAGGTAGTTTTCCATACGGAAGTCCGGATGTAATCCCCCTTGAATACAGACCTCCGTGGCCCCAAACTTCACGGCTTCCTTCACCTTATTTGAAATTTCTTCGGTGGTAAGGACATAGGCTCCTTGGCTACCTTTTCGTCGACTAAAAGCGCAGAACTTGCAACTACCGATGCAAATGTTTGTAAAGTTTATGTTTCGGTTCACCACATAGGTTCCAACGTTCCCAACCTGCCTCCTCCGTATTTCATCGGCTGTTTGAATCAGGGCTAGTAGCTCTGTTGCCTTGGCTTTAAAGAGTCTCTCCCCCTCATCCACGGTTAGTTTTCTTCCATCTAGGGCCCTCCACAGGATTTCAGAGAACTCCGGGTCTATTTCCTTCGAGAGACAATTTATCATCTCAACTCCCTCCGATACCCATCTTTGTCGACCATCTGGAGCACTATGGCTCTCACCTCAGGTGACATGAAGCTTGGATCTTTGGCGTATCGCGGATAGATAGGAAGTCTCTCCCGGGGGATAAACCCGGATTTTATTATCGAGGATTTCAGCTCCTCAACAGTTGGCCAGGGATTCCCGGGATTAATGAAGTCTGGGGTAACTGAGGATATCCCCCCCAGATCATTCGCCCCTGCTCGAAGAAAACTTCCAATGTCGGAAACTAAATTTGGTGGCACCTGAATGTTCATCTCCGGCATAAGAGATCTCGCGGAAATAACTGTCGAGAGGACTTCCTCCTTCGTTGGGGGAGGATGGTTCGACATCGGCGTGTTGGGCTTAGGAACAAATGGCTGAATGATTATCTCCTGGATGTGACCGTATCTCTCGTGCAGTTTCTTGATTTCCAACAAGGAGCTGATGCGGTCTCTTCGGCTTTCCCCTATACCCACGAGCAAACCAGTTGTAAATGGGATTCTAAGTCTGCCAGCGGCGGCTATAGTCCGAAGACGAACCTTTGGATCTTTTCCCGGGCTGTCCCTGTGTGCTGGAAGTTTAGCAACGCACTCAAGCATCATCCCCATACTTGCATTATATCGACGCAACTTCCGGAGTTCCCGTTTTCCAAGCGTGCCGGCGTTGGTATGGGGCAATAGACCCAACTCTAAAAGGCTTTTGCAGATATCCACTAAGTAGTCCACGATGTTTCCGTATCCGAGGGCTTCAAGTCTTTCCATCACCTCGGCATATACGTCGGGTCGCTCGCCGAGAGTTAGTAGCGCTTCCGAGCAACCAGCACTCTTGGCTTTACCTGCGAGCCTCAGAATTTCCTCCGGGGACATAAACCAAGCTCCATTGTGGGGCTCGCGCCTAAACCCGCAGTACCAGCAGCGATTTCGACACAAGTTTGTTATTGGCAAAAAAACATTGCGAGAAAAACTTACTTCGCGCGAAGCTCGAGGGAGGGTAGCACAAGCCCCGCTGGCTGAGAATTGGGATCTAGCGCAAAATCCCAAATAAACACCATTTAGAGATATCTCACTCCATATAAAATCTGATTACCAACTAGCTTGAGGGGATCCCAACGAAAACTCGTCCTTCAAGGGGAAACGAAAGATCAAAAAGCGGAGAAAGTTCTGAGGTCTGGGCAATAATCCCCGTGAAGAAATTAGAGAAATCTAAATCCAGTCTCAAATCGGTGCTGACCCCGCACCAGCGCCAAGAATTTACCCTTTGTATGTTGAAGGATGTGCTGAGCGCCGTTAAAAACGCCAAAACGGTCGCTGGCGTGATTGTCGTTTCCCCCGATGATAGAGCCCTAGCTGTAGCTCGTTCTATGGGAGCAATTGCGGTCTACGATCCCGACATCGGTCTGAACGGGGCCTTAAAAATAGCAATCGACCGGGCGAAGGTACTAGGAGCTGAATCCGTATTGGTGCTCCCCACAGATCTCCCCCTATTGAAACCTGCAGATGTCGAGGCGATTACAGAGCTGGCGTCTCGCGATCGTGACATCGTTATTGCTAGATCTAGGAGTGGGGGAACGAATGCACTACTTCTACGCCCTCCCGATGTAATAGATTTGCATTTCGGAGGCGAGAGTTTTGTCTCCCACGTTGAAGAAGCCAAAAGAGCTGGCATTGTCCCCCACCTTTATCGTTCCGAAGGGGTGGCAACAGACATCGATGAGATACAGGACCTGGTGAAGCTTTGTACCTTAGGACTAGGCACCAAAAGCAGAGAATTTCTTATGTCGTTAGAAGAGGAGAGGTAGGTACTCCCGAAGAAAAAGGGACCCGAACACCACTAGAATGGAGCCGCAGGTCGCCAAGAGCCCCAAGTGGAACCTCCTGCCAATGAGCTGCTTTCCCTTTGATACCGAGAGAGATACTGTAGAAAACCACACCACATCGGCAGTAAAGTGCCCAAGTAACCAAAAGACAGCCCCCAATGTCCCTGCCACTACTAGAGCCCGCGTCAGAGTGACGAGACCTATCGTTACCCACCAAAGGGGGACGGTAGGGTTGAGTACTGTGCTGAAGAGTATTCCCCCAATGAGCGGATGATACCCGACCACGGATGTCTCCGGCGATATCTTCCCTGCACGCCGGAGATTGGCTAGGATGAATCCGCCCATCACCATGAGAAGGCTTCCTCCGACCACCCCAATCCCTATCTCAAATGCTGGACTCCTCAGGAGCAAGTCAAGTCCGAGAACCACTAAGGCGAGAATCCCTAGTTCCACCAAGATGTGTCCCATGGCAGCGAAGAAGCCCGTCTTGGGACCAAATGATAGGGATCTTGTGGCTATGAACGCCATCATCGGCCCGGGTAGCAGGGTTCCCGAGAGCGCCACTACAAACCCTACCCCCATCTGAGAGAGGAGTTCCAGCACTTTCACACCAACGCACACTTTTGCACTACAAAGCTTTAAAAAGGACTTTGATTTAACAAATCAGTATCCGGAGCTGGTAGTATGGATCGCGTAAAGTTCCTCCTCGATGAAGAGGAAATCCCAAAGAAGTGGTACAACATTCAGGCCGATCTCCCGACTCCTCTAGACCCCCCGGTAAAACCAAATGGTGAACCGGTGACGCCCGAGGATCTCTCCCCGATTTTCCCAATGGGACTAATCAAACAGGAGGTCAGCCGAGAACGTTGGATTCGGATACCAGAGGAGGTGCTAGATGTTTACCGTCTCTGGAGACCGACTCCTCTTTACAGGGCAACTAGGTTAGAGAAAGCCCTGAAGACTCCCGCCAAGATCTACTACAAATGGGAAGGTGTGAGTCCTCCGGGAAGCCACAAGCCTAACACCGCAGTTGCTCAAGCCTACTACAATATGAAGGAGGGCGTCGAGCGACTCACCACGGAAACGGGAGCAGGACAGTGGGGGAGTGCGTTGGCTTTCGGCACGGCCTTCTTCGGACTCAAATGCACGGTCTATATGGTTAGGGTGAGCTACGATCAAAAACCCTACCGTCGCATTATGATGCAGTGTTGGGGCGCCGAGTGCATACCTAGCCCGAGCAAACGCACGAAGTTTGGCAGGTCTATTCTAGAAAAGGACCCCGATAGCCCCGGAAGCTTGGGTATCGCTATCTCGGAGGCAATAGAGGACGCTGTGACGCATGACAATACAAAGTATTCCCTCGGTAGCGTACTGAACCATGTACTTCTACACCAGACCATCGTGGGATTGGAATGCAAAAAACAGTTTGAGCTTGCAGATGACTACCCAGATGTCATGTTCGGGTGCGTTGGCGGAGGTAGTAACTTCGCTGGGGCATCTTTCCCATTTGTCGCGGACAAACTACGTGGGGATAAGCCGGACTTAAAGGTGGTCGCGTGCGAGCCGAAAGCCTGCCCAACCCTGACAAAAGGACCATATATGTACGATCACGGAGACGCCGCCAAGATGACGCCGCTTCTCATGATGTACACTCTCGGTCACGGGTTTGTCCCGCCACCAATTCACGCCGGAGGACTAAGGTACCATGGCGATGCTCCCCTCCTAAGTAAATTGGTGAAAGAGGGCGTCATTGATGCTGTCGCATATCATCAAACAGAGGTCTTTAAGGCTGCCGTTACCTTTGCACGAGCTGAGGGATTTGTCGTGGCTCCCGAAACGGCGCACTGCGTAAAAGCTGCGATCGATGAAGCCCTAAGGTGCAAAGAGACAGGAGAAGAGAAGACCATTTTCTTCGCGAACAGTGGGCACGGACACTTCGACCTCGCAGCCTACGATGCCTATTTCGCCGGCAAGCTGGTAGACTACGAATATCCGGCTGAGTTAGCTAAAAAAGCGCTCGAGAAGGTTCCCAGAGTAAAGCCGAAAGTGGTCTGAGGGCGGACAAAATTTCAAAATTCTTAGAGACACGTCAGACCGCCCATCATTTTATCATCGCTGAGCTCAGGCGATGTCGGTGACATCATCCGTGCCGATTCAATATCATCGCCAGTCGTTAAAAGTTTTCCTCCAACTTGGCCATGAAGAAAAAATTTACCAGAACATCGCGTCGCTCCTGGGTTGATCTCTAACTGTCGAGAGAACCTTCGAGAGCGCCCTTTGAAAATCTGATGCGGTAACTTGCTCCCTGCCTTCCCGGATCGCATTCATGCCAGCTTCCGTACAAATGGATTTGATGTCAGCGCCTGTGGCCCCCTCAGCTTGCTCCGCCATTTTGTTGATATCCACATCCTTGCTGAGATTCATCCTCCGCGTATGAATCATAAATATGGCGCGTCTAGCGGCGACGTCTGGCATCGGGAACTCTATTAATCTGTCGAATCTCCCAGGGCGCAAGAGTGCCCGATCCAAGATATCTGGGCGATTGGTCGCCGCCAAGATCTTGATGTTCCCCCTGGGATCAAAACCATCTAGTTCGGCAAGGAGCTGCATCATTGTCCGGTGAACCTCGCGATCCCCGCTTGTAGATGTGCTCATCCGGCTCGCCGCTATTGCATCGATCTCGTCTATGAATACTATGCTCGGAGCTTTTTCCCTAGCAAGCTCGAACATTTCTCGAACCATTCTGGCACCTTCGCCGATGAATTTCTGAACCAGCTCAGAACCTATCAGACGAATGAACGTCGCCTTGCTTTCATGCGCTACCGCGCGCGCCACTAACGTCTTCCCCGTTCCAGGCGGACCGTAGAGCAGAACCCCATGTGGTGGCTCAACACCGACTTTCTCGAACAACTCCGGCTTCAAAAGGGGGAGTTCCACTGTCTCCCTGATCTCACTAATTTGCTCCTCTAACCCTCCTATATCTTCGTAGGTAACGCTTGGTCGCTCATCGACTTCCATACCGAGTACCAGCGGATCCTTTCGCGATGGAAGAACCTCCACTACATTGAAAGTCCTTTGATTCAGAGCCACCCGCGTTCCTGGCCTGAGTTCCGCTCGGTTCACAAAACCAGATACGTTGACAACGAACCTCGGTCCTGTCGAGCTACGCACCACTGCTCGTCCGTCCGAGAGTAGATCAACAAGGGTTGCCTCGATCAAGGGAGGCGATGTCAGCCTATTGAACTCAGATCTAAGGTTCTGGACCTCGCGCTCCAAGCGCATGTATTCAGTCTCAATAGAGCGGCGCTCACGTTCTAGTCCCCGAATGCGCTGTTCTAGATGCTTAACGTAGCTATCCAAGTATGTCTCGTCTGTAACCTCTGATGTTTTTGCTTGCGATGACTCAGTCACGAGTCCACCAAGAGATAGTTGGGCCACTATTCTCTTAATAAACCTTCTACTCAGCTAGAATCCCAAAATTTTTTGAGAATCCAATATAATGGGGAAGTGAGGCTATCATGCGCGTTATACTGGTGGAATGCGGATCGCCAAATGAACTGTCACGTCTTCCCGAACTGGTAGCGCTAAGCGAGACGCTCGGGTACGAGGTAGCGGGAGTCGTGAAGCAGGTTAGAAAACCGGATCCGGTGTACTGTATAGGGAGGGGAAAGGCGAGAGAACTTGAGAGGCTTGTGAGAGCGACTGGCGTGGAGAAAGTAATATTCGGCAATGTGCTAAAGCCATCGCAAGCATTTAAGCTTGAGTCCTTATTGGGTGTGGACGTTATAGATCGTCTGCAACTCATTCTGGAAATCTTCGCCATGCGCGCCGGAACCATGGAGGCAAAACTTCAAGTGGAGTACGCTAAGCTAAAATATGAGTTACCAAGAGTCAGAGAGCTTATACGTAGGCTAAAATCAGCTGAGCAACCGGGCTTGCGCGGTTCGGGAGAATATGAGGTAAATATCCACTACGATGCGATCAAGCGGAGGATGAATAGCCTTCGGCGTAAGCTGGTCTCCATCGCGAAATCGAGAAAGCAGAGGAGGAAGCGCAGGCGCAGGAAGGGGTTTAATCTCGTCGCACTAGCTGGATACACCAACGCTGGAAAATCTACCCTACTAAATGCTCTGACTTCCGCGAATGTGGCAGTCGATAACATGCTCTTCACGACCCTATCCCCAAAAACCCGGACGATCAACGGCGACGGCCCGAAGAAGGTGTTGCTCACAGATACCGTTGGATTTATCAGTGGTCTTCCTCCGTGGTTAGTCGAAGCATTCAAAGCCACCCTCGAGGAGATATACCTAGCGGACCTCGTTCTTCTACTCGTAGATGTTTCTGAACCCTTGCCCGAGTTGTTGATGAAGCTCCAGACGTCGCGTGAGGTACTAAGGGAGTACCAAGTTCCCGTTGTTACGGTCCTCAACAAGATAGACCTAATATCCAAGAAGGAGTTGGGAAGGCGTATCGGTATCCTGCGCACGATCACGCCGGAGATAATCCCGATCTCCGCCGCGAAAGGGATCAACTTAGACAAACTCTTAAGACTCATCCGATCTCGCTTGTTTAAAAAAGTGCAGATTGAACTCCCCCCCAACCGACACGTAGAGATTCAGAAGATTCTCCACGAACTGCACAAAGAAACCGCCGTCGAAGGAGTAAAGTTTGGAGATCAGTTCAAGATAACCTTCTGGACAGATGAGAGGACCTTAAACAGGCTGAGAAAACTAATGGACGACTCGGTGAGAATTGAGATTTCTGGGTGAAGATTATGCCCAAGGTGGTCGTTCTCCGCTTAGGGCACCGCCCGCAACATGACAGGCGTTTAAGCACCCATGTCGGGCTAACAGCTAGAGCCCTCGGTGCCGATGGTCTGATCTTGGCGGATGTGGGGGATAAAAGGGTTGAGGAAACTCTTCACAAGGTCGTCCGGAACTGGGGCGGTGATTTTTTTGTGCACACCAGAGTACCGTGGAGGCGAGCGGTAAAAGAATGGCGCTCTAACGGCGGAATAGTGGTTCACCTCACGATGCACGGGGACCCTGTGGATGGAATAGTGCCGAAAATCCGAGGAAAGGACGTGTTGGTGGTTGTCGGAGCCGAGAAGGTTCCAAGGGAGATCTACGGGCTTGCAGATTTTAACGTGGCAATAGGAAACCAGCCACATTCTGAGGTATCCGCGTTGGCGATTTTCTTGGACAGGTTCTTTGGAGGCTCAGAACTCAAAAAGAAGTTTCCTGGAGCAAAATTAGCAATTCCCCAGCGTTGCCAAAGGTTGAATTGTTCCCCCCAAGCGGACCATCACCACCGGGCCAAACGATTTCGTGCAGCTCCTCGGAATATCAGACAAAAAGGGGAATAGACGGTCCAAATTAGATATTGAAGCCGCTATGGCTTTTTTCGATAGAAAAACAATATTTTCGGGGCATATCCAACTATTTTACCTTAAATTTGATGCTTATACCCGATAAACTTATTAACGATTTCTAATAGAAAAACGGGAGGTGCGACGTAATGGGGGAGCCAGCATGTCAACCGAAATCGAAGAGATCCCACAGCGAAACGGTGTTCTCAGAGAAATTCTCTCTAAGATTGCCGGAGAACACGGTCTAGAGATAGCCGATGCCTTGAGCAAAGGGGAAGCCACAGATGAGGAACTCGCTAAAAAACTGAACATCCAGTTGAATCTCGTGCGTAAGATTCTCTACGATTTATACGATAATCGCGTCGTTAGCTATCGTCGCGTCCGAGACGATAACACTGGTTGGTACGTGTACTATTGGAAAATGGAACCTGACCGGGCGATAGAACTCTTCATGAACAACAAGCGCATTCTGCTAAACAAACTTGAGGAGCGCCTGAAGTTCGAGCGCAACAACATGTTCTTCAGCTGCAAAAATAAGTGTCCAAGGCTCACCTTCGACGAGGCCACGGAGTACGACTTCAAGTGCCCCAGATGTGGGGAGGAACTGGAACCCTTCGACAATCGACCCATCATCGATGCCTTAGAGAGGCAAATGGGAGCTTTAAGGCGAGAATTTCTAGAATCCTAAGGGAACCACTTTGATAACGCGCCAGAAAGCCATCCATTTTTTGCGAGATGTGGGGTGCCCCGCTAACGTAATCGAGCATTGCCTATCGGTCGAGCGCGTAGCTTCCAAGATAGCTGAGAAGATTCGAGCCAACCGGCATCGAATCGACATTGAGGTTGTACGAATAGGGGCCCTGTTGCACGACGTTGGACGTGCTCAAACGCACAATATTGAGCACGGGGTGAGAGGTGGAGAAATCCTGCGCTCCAATGGGCTGGGAGAATTTGCTAAATTTGCGGAGAACCATATTGGGGCCGGAATCCCCGCGGAGGAGGCCAAGGAATTGGGCCTGCCGAACAGAGATTTCATTCCCCGCTCCCTTGAAGAGAAAGTGGTTGCGTACGCCGATAAGCTGGTTGAGGGCAAGCGCGTCGTTCCCTACGCGAAGGCCGTCGAGCGGTTCAAACGCGAACTCGGGGACGGGCACCCGGCGCTAGAGCGGTTTGAAAGGCTCCACGAGGAGATTCGGAGGCTGACAAGGAAAGGTGATCCATCCTGCACGGGGAGCTAAAGATAGTGGGCCCGGAGGGATTCGAACCCTCGACCTTCGCCTCGTAAAGGCGACGTCATAGCCGCTAGACCACGGGCCCAGCTGATTGTGTGTCAATTGATGGATAAAAATGTGCTAGAAAAGAGATCGGGCGAAATGGCACCGGGAAACAGGTTCTCACCCTCGTTCGAACCCTCCCTAAAATGATCATTTGAGGAATTCGAGCAAGATCTCCCTCAGAAGTTTCGGATCTGCCCTTCCACCTGTTTTAGCAAGAGCTTTTCCTATCAAGAATTCAATAGCTTTTTTATTTCCTTTTCTATAATCCTCAACTGCATTTTTATTCTCCTTCAAGACTTTTTTTACTACCTCCTCTAGTTCTTCCCTCCCTCTCAAAACGGTGAGGTCCTCTTCTTCAACTATTTCTCTTGGATTTTTACCACTGGCCACATATCTCTTCACTAATTCTTTACCAATTCTTCCAGATATCTTCCCCTCATCAATCATCTTTAATATTTCAACGAAACCTTCGGGTTCAACTTCACTTTCATCTATGCTAATTTTATTATAGTTCAAACTTTTCAAGAGATCCGTGACCATCCAATTCGCTACTTGTGTAGGTTTATCATATATTTCGCAACATTTCTCGAAGAAATCTGCAAATGCTTTATCGGTGTAAACTATTACCTTAGCATTTCGTTCGGATATCTTATACTCTTCAACAAAGCGTCTCACTCTTTCATCAGGCAACTCTGGTATTTTATTTTCAAGATCTTTTATCCATTTTTCATCTATCGCAACTTCTGCCAAATCTGTGTCCAGAATAAAACCATAATCTTCCTCCATCTCCTTTGCCCTTAAAGATCTGGTTGTGTTTGATACTGGATCAAAATGTCTAGTTTCTCTAACAACTTTCCCTCCTCTCCTCATTATGTTCCTTTGTCTTATTATCTCGTAACTAAGAGCACTTTCAACTGCTTTAAATCCGGTTATGTTTTTTACTTCTACCCTTCCCCCGCCCATACTTATATTGGCGTCAATACGCATTGATGCTTCTTTTTTTGGATCATATGCTCCCAAATACTGTAATATCATAGAAAGTTTACTCAGGAATTCCTTAACTTCGCCAGTTGAGGTAAAATCTGGTTCTGTAACTATTTCAAGTAAGGGGATGCCCGATCGATTATAGTCAACAAGAACGTATTCGGCAGATGTTATATCCCCACCAACATGAATTAACCTTCCTGGATCCTCTTCTATCTGAATTCTCCTTATGCCTATTTTCTTTTCGGAGATCTTTAGATATCCGCCCTTCGCTAACGGAAGCTCGTATTGACTTATTTGAAAATTCTTTGGCATGTCTGGATAAAAATAGGATTTTCTTGAGAAGAACATTCTTGGATTTATCTCGCAATTCAGAGCTTTTGCCACCATTATGCCGAAATCTATGGCTCTCTTATTTACTCTTGGTTTTGAACCAGGAAGTCCAAGACATGTTGGACAGCAGAGGCTATTTGGCTCAACTCCTGAAATGTTTGTTGAACATCCACAGAAAAGCTTGGATTTCGTATTTAATGCCAGATGAATCTCAAGTCCTATCACGAATTCCTCCGCTTTATTTTTCATGGTCTGTTCACCCAGACAAATTTAGTTCTTTCTCAAATTTTCGAGCCACCACCAAGACTTTTCTTTCCTCCATGTGGTCTGCCATTATTTGCATCCCAATAGGCAGACCTTCTATTTTACCACATGGAATTGAGATGTGGGGAATTCCGGCAACATTCGGTGGATTAGTGCAGAGATCTAACATATACATCTGAATAAGTTCAAGTTTGGATAATTCGTCGAATTTTGGTGGGAGTATCGGCATTGTGGGGGTTATAAGAACGTCATACTTCTTGAATGCTTTTTTAAAGTCATTTATTATCATCGTTCGGATTTTCATAGCTTTTATGTAGTATCGGTCCCTGTATCCCTTCATTCTGGCGAAAGTTCCAAGTATTATCCTTCTCTTTGCCTCATCTCCCAATCCTTCACTTCTCACATTTGAGAAATATTCGTTGAAATCTCCTTTCAATGGAAGATGAAGTCCGTATCTCATTCCACAAAATTTAGCTAAGTTCGTTGATGCCTCTGATAAGGCTATGAGATAATAGGTTGGAACACCATATTTTGTATAGGGTAGGGAACATTCCTCATATTCCATACCTTCCACTGATCCGACAACATTTAGAATGAGTTTTGATATTCTCTCATCAACTCCTTCACCAAAATATTCTTTTGGAATTCCTATTTTCACCTCATCTTTCTCTTCCTTTAGATATTTTGTATAATCTTCTTCCCCTTGTTTTATCGTTGTCTGGTCCATATTGTCTTCTCCGGCTATCACGCTCAATAAAAGAGCACAGTCGTACACTCTTTTTCCGATGGGGCCTATTTTATCGAGAGAATTGGCGAAATCTATAAGACCATATCTGGATACCCTACCATAGGTCGGGGTCAGACCAACGCAACCACAGAAACTTGCAGGACAGCTTATGCTCCCACCAGTGCTCTCAGCAAGTGCTATGTGTGGATAGTTCAAACTTGCTGTTATTCCTGCCGCTCCGCCACTTGAACCGCCAGTGCTTCTTTCCGGATCAAATGGATTCTTTGGGATTTTAAACCCAATTCCAACATTTGTACAAAAACTCCCGAATCCAAATTCATCTTGTGAAGTCTTCCCTATTATTATCCCCCCTTCTTCTTTTATTTTTCTGACAGCGGTCGAATCAAACGGGGGAATGTAACCTTCAAGTATTTTTGAACCAGCTCTGCTTGGAATCCCTTCGCAACATATACAGTCCTTGACACTTATTGGAAGGCCAAGAAGTCTTCCACCATTCTCCCCCTTTTTGATTCTCTTTTTTATATTTTCGGCCTGCGCTATGGCTTGTTCTTCTGAGATATAGACGAAATAGTTAAAACTCTCATTTATTCTCTTGATTTCTTCTATAACTTCCGATATAAAATCTTCTAAATCGATATTTCCCTCTTTAACTTCATCTAAAAATTCTTTTACACTTAATTCTTTGTATTTCATTTCAGACGATCCTCGGTCCTTTGAAATATCCTTTTTCTTTATGTTTCGTATTTAAGAGGGCTTTCTCTTGACTTAAACCGCTTTCAACCTCATCTTCTCTAAACACATTTTTTATTTCCAATGGATGAAAACTTGGTTCAACATCTTCGGTATCGACTTCGTCTAGTATCTTGAAAGCTTCTAATATATGTTCAAACTGTTCAGAATATTTCTCTATTTCTTCCTCGCTCAGCTTTAATCTCGCAAGTTCTGCCACATGTCTCACAATCTCTTTATTAATCATCTTCTCCCCACCCGCCAATGCCGGTGGCAAATATGTATTTTCTTTTTATGAAATTTAAACATGGGTTTTATTGAAAATCTGTTTTTAAAGTTTTTAAAAATAGTAAGTCAGGGGGTATGGAAGGACAACGTATCTGGAAGTGTCTAACTTCGCTTTATAGGAGGGCCCCATGTCCATGCACGGCCCCGAATTTCATCCGCTTCGGCTTCATTTTCGGCCCCCCTTTGCCGTCCTCTTTTCTCGGCGCATCCTCTTGATTAAACTCTCAATTACGTCGAGCCG
>JAGGTB010000052.1 GCA_021163965.1 Hadesarchaea archaeon
ATATTGCTCGCTGGCTCTTTGACTTTTGGTCTAGAAGCCCTGCTTATGGGTCTCGGAGGACGTCTAGCCTCCGTTTACAAGTGGAGACGCGAGAGGTCCCTCGAACTCGCCGCAATTATCGGACTTCTGATCGTGGGCTCGTCCATTTTTATTTCCGCGACGTTAAATTTGGCCCCCATCTATCTATGCGCGTTGATTCCCGCACTTACCGCTGCTACGGGAAGAATCATGTGCCTTTTGAAAGTAAACCCCCGTCGGACGCTGGTCCAGCCTGAATTTTGTCCCGAGGAGGATGTGAAATCCGCGCTGAGAAAACGGGGCTTCGATCGCCTCATTAAAGAAAAAGACAAAAACTGACTGAAACAAGATCGGATTTCGTTTCAAGAATCAATCTGATTCCTGCGGTACCTTTCGTAGACCCGGAAATTTTTTGCTGGCTTTGGACGAAGAGCACGCTCCCGTAGCGAACCCGCGGAGGTGTTTCTCGGCAACTCCCCAAGACTCGAAGCGACAAGATAATTGCCGGTAGCCCCGAAGCCATCGGGGAGTAGTAGCTATGTGAACTTCTCGTATCGCTTGTCGAGTTTTTCCACAAATTTCTTGACCGGGGGGAACTCCTCCATGTAGGGCTCCAAATCCCTGTGGACGACCTCCCACAGCTCCCTAAGTTTCTTCGAGCGACGCCCCTTCTCCAGGTACGCGAGCGCCTGGATCAGGATCGAGAGGTGATCCGCCGCATGCACGAGCCGGATCTCCGGGGTCTCCTCTCTCTGGTACTCTTCCCAGAGCTCCAAGTACCTCCTCCCCCACGGAAGGCGGCGAGTCATATCGATCAAGGCCTCCCGCTCCATCCTGAGCCGAAGCTCCTCGCCCACCTCCCGCAACATCGTGGATGAGAAGTCCCCGGTGAGGGCCTCCGCCCAGTCGTGCGTAATGGCCGCGCTCAGAGCCCGCCCGCGATCGAGTCTCCGGCCCTCCTGCTCCAGTTCATCTAGGAGCAGCAGAACTATGGAGACCGTCTCGAAGGAGTGCTGTGCCACATCCTCCACCTCTTCCGATGGAACCCCGCACTCGAGCCATCCCTCCCTGGGGGTCCTCTTGAGGCGATTGAGTATCCCGAAGAACTCGTCCATCTCGTCACACTTCCGACTTCCAGGCCCTTATGGCTAAACATTTGCTCATTTACCTTTTTTTAGTCGCTCGATTAGCGCCCCCACGATTATGGGGAGCAGGACGGTGGCGTCGCCTTCCACCGTCACGTACCTCCCCTTCTCCTTGACCTTCCCCCAAGACACCGCCTCGCGCATTCGGGCGCCGCTCAGGCTTCCGTCCCACTCCGGGGAAGTCGTGATGTAAACCGCGTAGTCGAGCCCCCGGCAATATTGGTTCCACCATATCACGTGATGCTTGCTTATCCCGCCGCCGATCATCAGCCCCCCCGTGCTTTTCGCATCGAAGACCAAATCGGCGAGTTCCTGTTCGTCGCGGAACTGATCTAGCCTGAAGTCCCGATGATCCTGCCAGAAGAGCCAAAGCTGGGAGCCGAACGCGCCGTCCAGTATCCCCGGAACGTAGACGGGGATCTCGTTCTTCCACGCCCAGTAGAGAATTGAATTCTTCCCCGCGCGCTTTCCGAATTCCCACGCTAGTTCCTTTCCCGAGAACTCCCTCCTTCCCGAGTTCCAAAGTTCCTGCAGGATCGGTTGCATTTTCTCCTCGAGAACCAGACCGTAACTTTCGTTCGGCACGAAGATGTTTCCTATTCTATTTATCCCCAAACGATGTAGCTCCGCGTCGTCGCTCTCAAAGCTGCCGTGATAATAATCCCTCCAGCTTCGCGCCAAGTCGTGATCCAGCATGCCACAGGTCGTGACGATGACGTCGACGAGCCTATTCTTCACGAGATCCCTGATCACCCCTCTGCATCCGGTTGCAACTATGCTGGCCGGGAAGGAGAGAAACTTCACGCAGGATCCGTCGCGCTCCATTAGCTCTAGGATATCTACCGCCACGCCGACCTTCTTCGCGACGAACCCCCCGCCAGCCTTCATCTGCCTTACCAGTTCATCCAGCGTTACTCCCCCTCGGAGGGAGATATCCTCCACGCGAGGGCCGAGCACTTCTTCCCTACCCATACTATCACCCCAATCATATCGCGAGATCTCTATTATAATTCTCCCAGAAGTCCCAGAAAAGCGAAAATCCTAAATAATAATCCCCTCGAACACTCACGAGATTATGATGAGTGACAAAATACTGACGAAAGAAAACCTTCCAGCGTTCATAGAGGAACTGAAAGGAGAATACGAGGTGATCGGGCCGAAGAGGAGTGGGGATATGTTCGTCTTCGACCATATTGACGAGAGCGAGGAGCTGGAGTTAGACTACCCAACCACAAGACTGCCGCCGAAGAAGATCTTTTTACCCCAAAGGGAACCGCTCTACGAATACGAGAAAAAAGAGGGCGATGTGGTGATCCGAGATCTGAGAGAGAGGTGGGACAAAAAACGGGTGCTACTAGGAGTGCACCCGTGCGACATCGCCGGGTTGCTCTGTCTGGACAAGGTGTTCGGATTGGAGTACGACGACCCGTACTATTGGGAAAGAAGAAACAGCACCGTAATAATTGGGATAACCTGTAAGGAGCCTTGCGAACACGGCTTTTGCGATGCCATGGAGACGGGCCCGGACGCCGCGAGGGGATACGATCTCTTGATGACGGACATCGGCGGGAAGTACTACCTTCGCCCCGGAAGCGAACTCGGGGAGAAACTTCTCAAAGCTGACTACTTCGGGGAAGCTACTGAAGATGATACTAGGAGGAGGGATGCCGCGATTGAAGGCGTGCGAAGGAAGATGAAGACAGACCTCGATATCAGTGGCATAGAGGGAAGGATGAAAGAAAGGGTCGACGACGAGCTCTGGAGCGAGTACACAGAAAGGTGCGTGCTGTGCGGAGCATGCAACTTCGTCTGTCCAACGTGTCACTGCTTCACCATCCGAGATGAGACGAACTTCACAGGGACAAAGGGAAGGCGGGTAAGGGTTTGGGATGCATGCCACTTCAAGAACTTCGCCTTAATCGCTGGAGGACTCAACTTCCGGGGGAAGAAGGACTCGAGAATTAAGCACCGCATATACGACAAGCTCTATTACTCAAAAGAGAAATATGGGGAGTTCTTCTGCGTTGGTTGCGGGAGGTGCGCCACGTTTTGCCCAGCCGAAATCGACATCAAGGAAGTTGCCAGAAAGGTGCAGGAGGCGTGAGTAAATGAAAAACCCGTACCTCCCGGAACTCGCCGTGATAAGGAGGGTAAAAGAGGAGACCCCAGACACCAAGACCTTCAGGATCTCGTTCAAAAACGGGGAAATGTTCAACTACGCCCCAGGGCAATTCGTGGAGCTGACGGTTTTCGGCTACGGCGAGTTTCCCACCAGTATTTCTTCTTCTCCCCTCTCCGCCAAGGACTACTTCGAATCCACAGTAAAGTGCGTAGGGAACGTTACAGCGGGGCTACACAGACTTCCCGAAGGCTCAATCATTGGGGTTCGCGGACCCTTTGGAAACGGTTTTCCGGTGGAGGAAATGAAAGGAAAGAACCTGCTCTTCGTCGCTGGGGGAATCGGACTCGCACCGATAAGATCCCTCATCCACTACGCGATGGAGAACAGGAAGGACTACGGGACCTTAAAACTCCTGTACGGGAGCAGATCCCCCGCCGATTTGGTGTTCAAAGACGACATCATCCTAAATGAGGAAGAAGCCGAAAAGCGCGGGCTGGAAATTCTCTTAACTGTTGATAAGGGCGGAGAGGGATGGAAGGGCAACGTCGGAGTGGTGACGACGCTCTTCGAAAAGACGGACATAACCCCGGAAAACACGGTCGTTGCCATCTGCGGACCCAGCATCATGATGAAGTTCGTGGTAGAAGAACTGCTAAAGAGAAGATTCAAGGGAGATCAGTTGTTGCTCTCCCTGGAGCGAATGATGTCATGCGGGATGGGAATGTGCGGGCACTGCATGATCGGATCAAAGTACGTCTGTCAGGACGGTCCGGTCTTCACGTATGAGGAAACGAGGGAGTGGTTGGAGAACGTGTTTTGAGGTGGTGAGGATGAAGCTCAAAACCGCTATAATAGGGCTAACGGGATGTTTCGGATGCCAAGTTCAATTTTTGAATTTGGAGGACGAACTCCTAGACCTGCTTGAAGTGCTAGATATTGTCCACTTCCCCCTAGCCAAGGAGGAGAACTCAGACGGTCCATTTGACCTAGCCCTCATAGAGGGATCTGTCTCAACCTCCGAGCAGGTAAAAGAAGTCAAAGAGATGAGGGAGAAATCGAAGAAGGTGGTGGCTCTCGGGACCTGCGCGTGTTTCGGGAACCTGCAGGGCATAAGCAACTTCCAGTCGAAGGAGGAAGTGAGGAGAACAGTTTATGGGGACGCCAAACTCAATTACGAAGCCATCGATGTGGCCCCCATAGACAGATACATCCAGGTCGACCACTACGTCCCAGGATGTCCATACGATAGGGGGATCCTGATCGAGACGTTGAAGTACATCGCCCTCGGAAAGAGGCCACTAAGGGTGGATTACTGCGTGTGCGCCGAGTGCAAGCTAAGGGAAAATGGATGTCTCTTAATCGAGAAGGGCCAGCCCTGCATGGGACCGATAACCAGAGGCGGATGCGGAGCGCTGTGTCCAAGCTACAACTACACGTGTGAGGGTTGCCAAGGGCCATCCGAGGACGCCGCGGAAGTCATCGACGCCTACGTCAAGATCCTGAAGGACAAGGGGATCTCCGAAGATGATATCCTCCTGAAGCTCAGGAAGTTCGCTCCCCTTTACAAACCTTTCTTGCTGAAGATTCTGAAAGGCTCTGGCCCTCCCAAGGAGGTATCCAAATGGAAATCGAGATAGATCGTCTGACAAAAGTAGAAGGACACGGCAGCCTCACCATAAACGTCGAGGAGGGAAAAGTCGAAGAACTTCGCCTAAACATCTTCGAAGGTTCGAGGTTCTTTGAATCCTTCATGCGAGGGCGGAGGTTTGAGGAAGCCGCGGAGATGGCCTCTCGGATATGTGGGATCTGTAGCTACTCCCACTACCTAACGGCCCTGAAGGCGGTCGAAAAGGCTCTGGGTGTTGAGATCCCCGAGGGAACCGTCGCCCTGAGGAAATTGATCACTCTCGCGGAAACAGCCCAGAGCCACATTTTGCACCTCTACTTCCTAGCAGCTGCGGATTACTTGGGGTACGAGAGCATATTGGCCATGAGCAAGGATCACGTTGAGGAGGTAAAGCGGGCGTTGAGGCTGAAGAAGTTGAGCAATGACATCCTTTCGATGGTGGGGGGGAGATCTCTGCACGGCGTGCCGAACGCACTCGGTGGATTCGCCGCGGTGCCGACAAAACAGCAACTGGAGCGAATGTTGAAGCGAGTCAAGGAAACCGACGACGACGTGGAGAAAATGCTGGAGCTTTTCACCTCCCTAGAGGTCCCAAAATTCGAACGAAAGGCTGAGGGACTCGCGCTCGCGAAGGAAGGGACATTTGCGCTGTACGAAGGAGAGGAGATATCGTCTACTTGGGGGGCAAGCTTCAAGGTAGATGATTACCAGCAACACCTCATAGAATCCGTAGTTCCCCACTCAACGGCGAAACACTCCATCCACTCCACGACGGGAGAGAGCTTCTACGTTGGAGCCCTAGCGCGAGTTAACCTCCAAAAGGATCATCTTTCCCCCAAGGCAAAGGAAGCCATTGAAACGCTGGGGGATAAGTTCCGGGAGCTCAATCCTTACATTAACAACCTCGCCCAAGCCATAGAGGTCGTCCACTGCTTTGAGGAGATCTCCAATATTTTGGAGCGCTTCATCAGCGGCGAACTGAAAATGGAGAGACCCATAGAGGTGAAACCGAAGGAGGGGGAAGGAGCGAGCGCCACCGAGGCGCCGAGGGGAACCCTCTACCACCACTACAGGATCAACGGGGAAGGAAAGATAACCTATGCCAACGTGATAACACCAACAGCTCAGAACCTGAGGAGAATGGAGGATGATATGAGAGCATTGGTCCCCCAGATCCTCGACCTGCCGAGGGATGAGATCGTGCTTACTTTGGAGAAGCTCATCCGCGCGTACGATCCATGCATCTCCTGCGCCACGCACTTCCTCGAAGTAAAGTTCATATAGGGCTAGAGGCTGGAGAGGAGCCTCTTCACCTCCTCTGCTACCTCCTCCGCCTTGCTACCCTGCGGAATCCCCAATACCCTTATCTTCGGTCCCTCCCCCTGCATGCTATCGGCCAACCTGAGGAGAAACCCAAGATCTAAGTCATGAAGGGTATACATCTTCTTTCTCTTTAGAGCAATTACGGGGACGAACTCCACCTTCTTCAACCCCTTTACCACATCGAGAACCAAGACCTCGCCTTTCTGCTTCAAGATTTCAAATGGATCCTCACAGCGAACGAACTCCACGCCTTGGAGCTCACCTTTTAAGATCTCGCAGACCTCAAATGCCGTCTTGTCTCCTTCTAGAATCTCGCTTCCGAAGCAGAGAACTTTCAATTGGCCCCCCACGATAGGAATCATATCAACCGCCTTAAAATATGCTGAAGCTGACAAGCTTGCGACGGCCCTCACGACAACCTGCAGGTGGACCAACTCCGATCCAGCCCGTCCACAACCTCCCGAGGACCTCCTGCCACTCCGCCATAGTTAAGCCTAAGACCCCAACAGACCCACTCAAAGGGAGACACGTGCGAGCTGAAATCCTAGTAAGGGGAATAGTCCAAGGAGTGGGATTTAGGCCGTTTGTCCACCGCCTAGCCTCGAAACTGAATCTTTCTGGAACCGTGCGCAACCTCGGAGATGCAGGAGTCGAGATCGCGGTAGAAGGACCAAAGCGGGATGTGGACAAATTTGTGAAACTGTTGCCAGAGGAAAAACCCCCGCTGTCGGAGATACACTCCCTAGAGGTCCGCTACGCCGAACCCAAAAACCTGAGGGGTTTCAAGATCCTGGAATCCAAGGAGGGGGGAACCGGAAGCGGAACCATCCCCCCTGACACCGCCATCTGCGACGAGTGCCTCGCGGACGTGCTAAACTCGCAAAGTCGCTACTACGGATACTGGGCGACCTCATGCGTGAACTGCGGCCCGCGGTTCACCATAATGAAGCGCCTTCCATACGACCGCCGCAACACCACTATGGCCGACTTTCCCATGTGTGAGAAGTGCACCAAAGAATACGACGACATCGGGAGCCGGAGACATCACGCGCAAACCATCGCCTGCCCCAAATGCGGGCCGAGGCTCTTTTCCCATCCCCCGAGCGGGGATCCCATCCGCGCAGCCGCACAAGTTATAAAAAACGGGGGAATCGTCGCAATAAAGGGAATCGGCGGAGCACACTTGGCCTGCGATGCTCGAGACGACGAGGTTGTCACGAAGCTGAAGCGCCGCCTAGGTCGGCCCTACAAACCTCTTGCCGTGATGGCCAAGGACATCAAAATGGTGGAAGAATTCGCCATCTTGGGGGAGTCGGAGAAGAAACTCCTCAAGTCCCTGAGGAGACCGATCGTAGTTGTCGATCAGCGCCAGGACTCCCCCCTATCGCCGGAGATCGCCCACGAGCTCCACAACGTGGGCGTCATGCTTCCCTATAGCGGACTCCACTTCCTGCTATTCCAGTACCTCGACTTTCCAGTAGTAATGACGAGCGCCAACATGCCCGGCAAACCCATACTCGTAAACAACGAGGAAATCCTCTCCAAGCTTAGGGGAATAGCGGACTTCTTTCTCCTCCACAACAGAAAGATCGCCGCAAGATGCGACGACTCGGTAGTCCGGTTCTCCGGTGGCGCAAGGCGCTTTCTAAGAAGGTCTCGCAGCTGGGCGCCGTCTCCCATCCGGATGGATCTGAAGTCCGAGCCGATCCTCGCACTCGGGGCGGAGTTCGACAACACCGTGGCGATATTCAGCGAAGGGAACTGCTACATTTCCCAGCACATAGGCGACGTGGATGACCTCGAAACGTTGAATTTCCTCCGGGAGGCCATCGAACACCTGACACGGATAACCAACGTTGAAACTCCTGATACCATCGCATGCGATTTGCACCCCGGGTTCCTCACCACCCGGCTGGCCGAGGAGATGAGCGAGGCCCCCGTCCGCGTGCAACACCATCACGCCCACATAGCCTCGGTGCTAGGGGAAACTCAGATAGACGAAGCCATAGGCATCGCCATCGACGGGATCGGCTACGGAGAAGACGGGACGATTTGGGGCGGGGAAGTGCTCCTCGCTACACGGTCGAACTTCGAGAGAATAGGGGGGCTCTCGGAGATGCTGATGCCTGGCGGAGATTTGGCTACAAGGTACCCCGCTAGAATGATAGCCGGGATATTCCACGATGACGACGATCTCCACGAAATCCTGCTCCAGCACGCAAGGTTCCCGAGGGGGCTGCGAGAGCAGGAGGTAGTCGAGCAGCAACTGAAATCGCGCATCAATACGCCAGTCACGACGAGTGCCGGAAGGTTTCTCGACGCAATATCCGCCATGCTCGGCGCTTGTTACGAACGAACGTACGAGGGGGAACCTGCAATGAAGCTAGAATCCCTCGCATTTCGTGGAAAGCCGCTAGATGTGGAACCCGAGATAACCGTGGAAAAGAACAGGAGGGTTTTGGACGTGAAGTCGCTGGCAAGGAGGTTGCTCGAGCTCAAGGAAAGCGGAGAAAAGCGAGAGGACATCGCCGCCACGGCACAGGATTGCCTGGCGAGAGGGTTGGCAAGGATAGCAATCGAGGAAGCTGTGGATCGGAGGATCGAAGTCGTAGCTTTGAGCGGAGGAGTCGCGTACAACGATGCGATAGGATCCAGAATAAGGGAGGAGATAAAGAAATCGGGGTTGAAGTTCATAACAAATGAACTGGTCCCCTGTGGAGACGGAGGGATCTCTTTTGGACAAACCGTGGTGGCTGCCGCACGGACGGCCTGAACCCTTACCGGGGGATCCCCACAACCATCGACCGGTGGGAAAATGTGCCTAGCCGTTCCCGGAAGGATCGTGGAGAGAAAGGGCGAAACTGGCATGATCGACTTCGGCGAAGGGACGACTAGGGAAGTCAACCTATCGCTGGTCGATGCCGAAGTCGGCGACTACGTTTTGGTTCACGCGGGATTCGCGATACAGGTTCTGGACCCCAGAGAAGCCAAGAAAACACTGAACGCGTGGAAGAAGCTACTGGAGGAGGGATAACCATGGGGATGAATGCGTTCAGATACCGGGATCGATCGCTGGTAAACAAGGTAGCCAAGAGCATAAGGGAAATGAACCTAAACGTGTTGATCATGCACGTTTGCGGCACGCACCAGGACACGTTTGCTAGATACGGTCTGGATAACCTGTTAAAAGAGTGTGGCGTGGAGGTCAGACAAGGGCCCGGGTGCCCGGTCTGCGTCACAACCCCACGAGAAATCGAGGAAGCGATTGTCCTAGCCAAAGCCGGGAAAACCGTCGTCAGCTTTGGCGATATGGTGAGGGTGCCCGGAAAAAATGGGTCGCTCTTGGATGCGAGGGCGGAGGGCAGGGACGTGCGGATAGTCTACAGTATAGAAGATGCGATCGCGATCGCGAAGGAAACAGAGAACGACGTCGTATTCTTGGCGGTGGGGTTCGAAACCACTGCCCCATCGACAGCGGCGACCTTGGTAGCTGAGCCGCCGGAAAATTTTTCGGTTCTGACTTGCCACCGCCGGATCCCCCCGGTATTGGATGCTTTGCTGGGAATGGGCGAGACTAAGATCGATGGAATCATAGACCCCGGCCACGTTTCGACAATCATAGGGGTCAAGCCATACGAGGAGATCTCTAAGAAACACAATATCCCGCAAGTAATCGCAGGGTTTGAGCCACTCGACGTGATGATGGGAGTCTACATGCTCTGCAGACAGATATCGAGAGGTGAAGCCAAGGTCGAAAATGAGTACTCCCGGTCCGTCAGATATGGGGGAAATTCGAAGGCATTGAAGCTTATGAGGGAGGTATTTGACCCCGTCGATGTGGAGTGGCGGGGATTCCCCAAAATCCCGGCCTCCGGGATGGAGCTGAGAAGGAGATTCCAAGACTACGATGCGAGGAAAATCCACGAGGACGAACTCGAGGCGGTAAAGGAAATGGAATTCTCCACGCCGCCTGGATGTAGATGCGACGAGGTACTGAGGGGACTCATCCGCCCGCAGAAATGTCCGCTCTTCGGAAGGGGATGCTATCCGTCTCACCCCGTGGGCCCCTGCATGGTCTCCATCGAGGGGGCATGTAGCATAGAATACAAATATGGGCGCAGAATGGCTCCAAGGGTCTGAGACGCTGACTATCCCCATACTTCAGCGGTTAACCTCACCGCTGGCCAACAGAGAATTGATCTTTTGCTCGATGTACCTCCTCGGAACGGCCCCAGTCACCCTATCCACAAGCTTCCCATTGTTAAAGAAGAGAAAAGTCGGAATGCCCGACACGCTGTACTTCACCGCGATCTCCGCATTTTCGTCGACGTTGAGCTTGCCAAATAGAACTTTTCCGGCATAATCCCTCGCTAGCTCCTCAATCACCGGCTCCATCATCCTGCAGGGAGGGCACCACTCCGCCCATAGATCGACCACGACGATCCGATTTCTCCTTATCGCGGGTTCAAAATTCTCAGCCGTGAGTTCAACGGGAGTTGTGCGGGATTCGGATCCCACGAGGTACCTCCTCTTCAACTCCTCCAGCTTTCTCTTTCGTATTTCGTCCAACTCTTCGTCCAGCCCTCCCAAGCCTACCACCGTCCTAAAATCCCGTATCAAACCGTACACCAGCCTGACGCGGGATTTTTTGCGCCTCGACCCCCAGCTTCGCGGGTGGCACGGCCACCCCCGCTGAAGGCTGCATCCGGCGCCATTCGGGGGGAACGTGGCTCCCCACATCCTTAGTCCGCCGGCGGACGGCCACGTTGTACGCGCCGACGAAGTGGCGGTCGGCGACGAAGCTACACCGTCCGCACGAGAACACACGCCCATTCGGCCTTGCACGCGAGCCACACACCGGGTACGTGCTGGAGCGGGCGGAGCTAACCGACTGCACGTTTTGCCCTCCACGCCCCACTTCAATTTTTGCCTTTAAGCGGTTTTCGAGGAGAGGTAGCCGAAAGTATTCGTGCGCGGTTTCGTGCGGAAATCGGTAACAGTTTCAATACCCCGCGAGCGCTAGGGGGGCACTAACGGCGATAGCATAAACTACATTGAAGGTTTTGATTATTAAGGAATCCCGAAGGGTGTAAGATAGCATAGGAAGCATGCCGTGCCCGTCCTGCGCTATGGAACTAGCTAGAAGTACCGAGAAAGGAATCGCCCCATCGGCAAAGAGGAAGACGAAGGGCAAGTGGGGGCCGGAACCTGGAATTATCCCAATAACCGCCGCCGCCGACACGAGTACGAACACCGGCAGACCTGACAGAACCGCCTCGAGATCCACACGGGCACGGATGAGGGCAATCGCCAGCAACGTAAAGAAAACCCAGAGGAACAACCTCGGAATGTGTTTTCTAACGACGTGCCTAATTATGCGTTCTTCAAGGAAATGACGTTTTCCAATTTTTTTCTGCTCCTCCGCGCGCTCCTCCATCACACAGCTCTCGCACTTCTCAATTCCGAATTTTTTCGCGACAACATCCATCAGCGCGCCCGAAACTACCCCCAGCGCGAAGAGTAGACCGAAGAGACAGAGCGCCACTGTCGGGAATTTTGCGAGCATGACGAAAGCTTCATCTCCGGACGTAGCAACCATGGCTGCCGTTATCGCCCCGAGAGAGAAGGGGCCGTGTACATAAAAGGAAACGGAAGTAAAGGCCCCGACACACCCGGGCGTCGCGCCCAGGAAGGAGGAGAGGAAATACTGTCTCAGTCGACCTCCAACCATCCAGCTGCTGATTTTTCTCTCGGTTCTAAATTCAATGTCCTCGATAACCACCATCAGGACAAATACCATCGCTATTATCTTGATCGTCTCCGTAAGGACCTCTAGCAACGTTGCGATCATTTTTTCTTTCCCCCAGCTCCACAGCACGCCGGGTCTTCAAAGATCACCTTCTCACATGGACATGTTTTCGGATGATTAGAGCTCCGGCAGATAGCGTTGATGAGCTCCTCCGAGACGTAATAGTCCAGCTTTGATGCTTCCTCGCAGGCGCTCTCGGGGGAGAGACCCAGAAGACCCACGAATAGGACTTCCAGTATCCTGTGCTTTCTCAGGAGTTTTCGAGCCTCCGCGACGCCTTGAGGGGTGAGCTCCACCCCACGGTAAGGTCTGCGCCGAACCAAATTCTTCCTAGCGAGGTTCCGAAGTACCTCCGCCACCGTGGCCGGACGAACCCCGAAAGCCCTCGCTGCCGCTGTCGTCCCAACCTTCCCCGATTCCTCCTCCTGCACCCTATAGATCAACTTTAGGTATCCAGCTTCACTCGCCGTTAACTTGGATTTAGTGCCCATATGGTCCCTAAAATTTTAGGCATTTCCTAACTTTAAAAATTTTAGGTGTTCCCTAACTTTCTTCCGAAAAGGAGGGGATGGGAGGTCACAAATAGAATTCCTAAAAATAGACTCTTTTTACGGAAAACAACAATAGAAGATTCACTCAGTAGGGTGGGGAGCATGGCCAAAACCGAGCGAGAAGCGATCACCGCGGAAGAGATGGCAAAAATAGACCAGAAAGCCACAGAGTTTGGAATCCCCAGCCTCCTGCTCATGGAGAACGCCGGGAGCGCGGTCGCGAGAACCGCGGTGCGAAAATTCGGAAGCAACATAAGGGTAGCCGTTTTTGCCGGACCTGGCAACAACGGAGGAGACGGATTTGTGGCTGCGAGGCACCTAGCGAGTATGGGGGCCGAGGTCGAGGTCTTCCTAATCGGGGATCATCGGAAAATTCGCACGAAGGAGGCCCGCCTAAACTGGGACATCATCGGGAAGATGAGGCGCAACATCCGGACCCACACCATTATCGAGGGGGATGATCTTCAGAGGAGAAAGCGCCTCATAGAGCGGGCGGACGTGATCATCGATGCCATGCTCGGGTCCGGATTAAGGGGCCCACTCCGGGATCCGTTCGCCTCGGCGGTTCGTCTGATAAACGAGCTGAGGGTCCCGGTCATCTCCGTCGATACCCCCACCGGACTGGACCCGTCGACGGGGGAAGTAGCCGGAATGGCTGTCAGGGCAACTTGCACCATGACGTTCCATCGAATTAAGAGAGGACTAATCGGGAATGAGGAGTACACCGGGGAGGTCGTGGTAGCCAGCCTTGGGATCCCGCCGGAAGTTGAGGCAGCAGTCATCGGAGAACGTCCGAAACCTAGTGTACACACGGAGCCCCTCCGCGGGGAACCGATCCTGGCGAGTGCGTGCCTCCTCGGGATCAACTGCAGGTACGACGGCAGGAATTCCCTCAACAAAAAGGTAGTCGCCCTCGCTAAGGAGAAAACGCTGATCCCCGTCTGCCCCGAGCAATTGGGAGGGCTTGGAACCCCAAGAGATTACATGTGGATATCTGGGGGAAAAGGCTCGGATGTCTTAGACGGGAGGGCGAGAGTTCTGAACGCGAAGAACGAAGATGTCACGGAAAGCCTCATCAGGGGGGCGAGGGAGGTTCTAAAAATCGCAAGGGCCTGGGGAGCAAAAAAAGCCATCCTAAAAGCGAGGAGCCCATCCTGCGGCTGTTGGAAAATATACGGTGACAAAGGAAAGCTCATAGACGGCGACGGGGTAACGGCCGCTCTCCTGAAGAGGGAGGGAATAAAAATAATCACAGAAGAGGAGCTCTGACCTCCGAGCTAGGACATCCGCTTCTGAACTCTCTCCCAGTACTCCGCGTTGTACGGACAACCGGGATCCGCGGCCTGCAGGTCTCCGAAGTATCCATAGGCCCTCGCGCGACATCCTCCGCACACGTACTTATACTTGCACTCCCCACAGCCCTCGAACTTGTCTCTATCCCTTATTTTCTTCAGAACCTCGGAGTTCTGCCATATCTCCCTCAGGCTCTGCTCCCTGATGTTCCCAATGACGATCGGGATGAAAACGCAAGGCTCCACATCCCCATTCGGCTCCAGCCCGAGGTAGAGCCTCCCAGCGCCGCAACCGCCGATGAACTGCGCTAGCGCTCCCGCCTTCCCCCGCATCATCCTCATCGACTCTTGGCTAACGAAGTGCGTCGATACGACTGGAGCGTGAGCGAGTTCCAAGGAAACCACAGCGTATTGGGGGGCTGTGGAATAAGTGGTCATGGGATTATTTTTATCCACAAGTCGCTTGAAAAGTTCCTCCAGAAGGCACCACCTTTCCTCGGGGGTTAGATCCTCCTTGACTATCTCCCTCCCCCTACGAACTGGAACGTAGTTGAAAACTATCGCCCTCTTGGCCCCGAGCTCCTCCCCCACGAAGTCGAGGAGCTCCGGGATCTCCTCAAAGTTGTAGTGAGTCGCCGTGATCGCCACGCAAGTATCGACTCCCTCAGCCACGCAGTTCTTTATCCCCTCGCACGTGCGCCTCCAAGAGCCCTTTATGCCACGGAACTCATCGTGGGTCTCCTCGAATCCATCTAGCGAGACCTCAACGTAATCGAACACTTCTTTAATTTTTTTCGCAATATCCCTAGTTATTAAGGTCCCATTTGTTGCCATGGCCACGTAAAATCCCTGCTCTTTGGCATAGCCCGCGACCTCGAAGATATCTTTTCTCATTAGCGGTTCGCCGCCGGAGAAGGCAATAGCAACCACGCCCTCGTCCCTGAACTCGTCCACAGCGCGTTTAGCCTCCTCGGTGGTCAATTCATCGCTGGTGTCCGCCTCGGGCGAAGCATTTTCGTAACAGTGTTTGCACCGCTGATTGCAGAGACGCGTGTAATTCCATACGATCAAGAATGGAGCCACACTCGTGAATGGGCGCCTCACGCCGTATCGGGCTATGCCCTCGAGCACGTTGGAGACGCCGCGACGGATTATCGGATCCTTCAGGTACTCTCTCATCTTCCCCCTAGAGACCCCGAAGGACTTGCTGCCCCTGTCGATAACCAACTTCGTTACGGCGGAAGCCAACTTGTCTCGAAAGCTCAAGTCCTCAGGGACATCTTCCCCCACGTAACTTCTCAAAGCTAAGTCCAATCTGTTCCCATGTCTCGTTCTCCCACTAACAAGTCTGAGCAACGCGCGAGAAATGGGATTTCCGAGCCATCTTTCCACGACCCCAACTACCGCCTCATGTCTCTTCTCCATGTCAAGAGTTTCAAGAGCCTCCGACACGGTTAGCCCCCAAGTTAAAAAGAACTTTAATCGGAGAATAATAAAAGATTATTGAATCCCACAGAGCCTAGTAATGGCTGGGAGATGCTTATGGAGGAATGTGTGTTCTGCAAAATCGTGGGGGGTGAGGTGAAAGCCGAGAAAATCTACGAAACGGAGGATGCTGTGGCCTTCCTAGACATAAACCCGAGGGCGCCAGGGCACACTTTGGTGATCCCGAAGAAACATGCGGAGTCCCTTGCCGACTTGGAAGATGAACTAGTCGCTGGGGTCTTCAAGGCTGTAAAAAGCGTGATGAAAATGTTGAAGAAAACGATCCGTCCAGACGCGTTCACCATCGGAATAAACGATGGAAAAGTGGCGGGCCAGGTGATTCCCCATCTGCACGTGAACGTGATTCCCAGGTTCAAAGGCGATAAGGGGAAATCGATACACTCGGTTGTGGACAATCCGCCGAGCGAGGAGATTTCCGAGATCGGCAAGAGAATAAGAGGATCTGATAATGCGCCGTGACATGACCCACCGTCAGCCCAAACCGAAAGTTTCCGCCGGAGCATAAACCATAAATGAGAGGGAGTCAACTCTTACCTGGTGAACCTGATGGAAGAAAAACCCGTTGAGAAGAAGGAAGTTGGGAGGGTGACTCACTACTTCACCAAGATCGGAGTCGCCGTGGTAGAGTTGAGCGATGAGCTAAAGGTAGGTGACAAGATTTCAATCGAAGGGGCAACCACGAACTTCCAGCAAACCGTGGACTCCATGCAAATCGAACACAAAAACATAGAGGTGGCCAAGGCTGGAGAATCCATTGGGCTAAAAGTCAAAGACAGGGTAAGAGAAAACGATAAAGTGTACAAGCTCGTAGAATAGCCCCGTCCCCCACTGGAGCTAAATAACTCGCTGCGGAAATGGTAGACGAGCAATCTGGAAAGGGTTTTCACTTCTGATCTGGAAGAAGTTCCTCATCGAGCTTCCACTCGAAGTGCTCCCGCAAAATCGTGTAGGCGGCCTGGGGCGGGATTATCCCCCTCTCGGTTATGATGAGGTCTATATACTCTGGGGGAGTGACGTCAAACGCTGGATTCCTTATCCTCAACCCCTCGATCCTCTTGGGATTGAAGACCTCTCGGGGGTCGCGCTCCTCTATCTCCACGAGTTCTCCGACGAGGGTCTCAGGGTGGAATTTGTAGCTCTCCGCCGCAACGAAGAATAGGACCCGCGCCTCGTTGGCCGCTAGAGCCAAAGATGAGGTTCCTATCTTGTTCACAACCGCACCGTTCGCCGCGATGCTGTCGGCTCCGACTATGACCTTATCCACCTCCTTCATGAAATAACGCGCCGCTGAGTCGACTATCAGAGTCGTGCGGACGCCAGCTTTGGTCAGCTCTCGGGCAGTGATTAAGCCCTGCCTTCGTGGGCGCGACTCGGTGACGAAGACTTCCAAATCCTTCCCCTGACTGTGGGCCGTCTTAATTATCGAAAGTGCACAAGCACTATTGCAATGGGTCATTATCGTGTCCCCATCCAATATCCTCCTAGAGCCTATCTCACCAATCCGCTTTATGGCCCCCAAAGAGAGTCTGATGAATTCGTTCGCTCGTGAAACTATGAGCCTACGAATTTCCCCCAGGTCTTCGATGCTTTCCAACTCGGACCTGCGAACCACGAAGCGGATGGCATTCGGAAGGGACACGGCAGTAGGACGAGTCGAGAGCAACAGCTTGACGACCTTGTTCAGCTCGTCCATGAATTGGGCCTTGGTCTCCGCTTTCGTCGAGGTGGCAACTACCTTCAAGGCCCTCGCCGCAGCGCGGGCAATTCTCCCAGCTCCCCTCGTCCTCATTGTACGGATGTCCTCAGCGATTTTCTTGACCTCAGGGTGGATCATAACTTCCCAACCATCCCCTGCCAACCAACGTCATCTAAAGCTACCTTTCATTTTCTCCGCCTAATTATTTATGCTACCACGTCTGCCTCCACCAAGCAAAAGTAGTCCTGCACTATAGCCGTCTCCTGAGTTCGTTCAAGAAGATTTGGCCGTCTGTCCTGCGGCTCGGATCTTCTTGAGCCGATACCGCTCGCTTAAACTCGGTGACAAAAGCATCGATGTTCTTGGACTTGAGGGAGATTTCCTCTATTGTCCTCCGGAGCTCCTGCGGATAAACCAAGTAAGCCCTGACCGAGAGGAAGGCCTCCTCGACAACGCTTTTCTCCCTACTACGCATGCGTACACCTAAAACCCTAGCCCGTTTTCCCTGAACGTCTCCATAGCAACCGCAGTACTAACGCTGACGACTCCATCGTGAGAATTGAGCTTATCCTCGATGAACTTATTCAGGCTGTCAAGGTCCTGCGTCCTGACCTTGGCTATTAGGCTGTGATCTCCGGTGATCCTGTGGACCTCGCATACCTCGGCATATCTGGCCAAGCTCCTACCAACTTTGCGGATATCGTGGGAGTTCACCTTCACTCTCAAAAAAGCGGTGATCTTTTTGCCGGACTTCTTAGGGTCCACCACGGCCGCGTAACCCTTTATTACTCCAGCCTTCTCCATTTGCTTGATCCGTCTTCTAACGCCGGAGGTGCTCAGCCCAACTCTCAATCCAAGCTCCCGAAGAGATATTCGAGCGTTCCTCACCAGCATCTTCAAAAGCTCCATGTCGACATTGTCCAAGCTCCCAAAACCCCCCGGTCCAACCTACTGTAGATATGAGTTCTCAATATTTATCTCTTGCGCGAGAATCTCGACCGTGTCCCACTAGATTATATTTGAGGATACGAAAACTTCCAACATGCCTACCTGTGAAATTATCACCGTTGGCACGGAGTTAACTGAAGGCTCAAGAACGAATACCAATGCAACTTGGCTCGCCAAGAGGGTGACAAGCGTCGGGATAACCGTCGAGAGGATAACTTCCGTGAGGGATGAGCCAGGCGAGATAGCCAAAGCTGTCTCAGAGTCCGTCGGGAGGAAGGTGGACTTGCTCATCGTGGGTGGGGGTCTTGGACCCACCCCGGACGATAGGACGCTGGAGGGAGTATGCAAAGGACTCGGAACGGACCTCGTTCTCTCGGAAAAAGCTCTGAAATTCGTGAGGGAAAGCTACTCCAGGATGCACGCACAAGGGTTGGTTAGAAGCAGGAGATTGAATAAGGCTCGCAAGAAAATGGCTTTCATACCGAGGGGCGCAGACCCTCTTTTTAACCCCGTGGGAGCAGCGCCGGGGGTTCGACTCAAACACCGCGGGACGCACATACTGTGCCTACCTGGGGTGCCTGCCGAAATGCGGGCGATTTTCAAACAGTACGCTGGAGATATCCTGAAAGAGATCAAGGGGGAGAGGAAAGCCTCGGTGGAGATAACGGTCGAGAGGGGGGATGAATCGCTCATGGCACCGCTTTTCGACAAGCTCATCAGGAGGTTCCCGGGGGTTGAGGTTCGCTCCTATCCCTCGAGGGGGAAAGTCAGGGTGGTCCTTGTAGCTAATACCAGGAGCAGGGCAAACGCCGCGAAGAGCGAACTCTTGAAACTTCTAGGGGGGAGACACTAGCAAATCGGGATCTTGCCCTCCGCCAACTCCTCGCAGAATCTGTCTATATTCCCGAGTTCAGAATCCATTACCTCCACAATCTGGCCACGAACTTCCTCAATTCTCGTCCCTTCCTCCGGGATGATCTGGGCAGCAGCAATGGCAGGTTGATCTATGGGCTCACCTATCTGACTCACAAGCCAGACGTGGACCTCCTCAAGCCCAGGCACTCGTTCGTAAATTGCGTTGGCCATCCGGTGGGTGAGAAGGTTGTAAATCTTGCCAACGTGACTCACGGGATTTTTCCCAGCGGCAGCTTCTGAGCCCATGTGTCTGTTCAAGGGGATGACACCGTTGGGACAGTTCCCCCTACCAACTTGACCAGAATCAGCGCCATCAGCGCTCGTGCCAAGCACCGTCAAATAGATACCATTTACCCCGCGACCCCTTACATCCAGGGTATTTAGCCTCACGTCTATTTTTTCGAAATCCACATTCTCACCGATAAACGACTTCAGACGTTCTAGGATCTCGTCTTTCCTTCTGAAGTAATCCTCCTCGCTCTCGACGAACCTGTCGACAAATGCCATGGCCACGGTCAGGGTCAGCTCGTTGTTTTTTCTGAGTCCCATCACCTTCACGTCTTCACCGGACTCGGGGAATTCCTTCTTGAACGCGGCTGAGTTCAGATATTTTTCTGTTTTCAGTACTATTTTTTCGGTCTTCGACATCGGAGCATAACCGACTGCCGCAGATGTATCGTTGGCGTTCAGGACTTTCCCCCTCCGTCTGAATATGTCCGTGAGGGCCGCGGACCCAGGTTTCAACTCGACTTGGTACCTCACATGTTCCTCCGGATCTACAAACCGAAGGTTATCCCTAATCCACTCCTTAGCCGACTGGATAGCTATCTCTTCCACAGGGATACTAACACCTTCCACTTCCGTCGTCGCTCTATCCCCGAAAATCAGAAGCATTGGTTGCTTCACCTCTCCGCCGCCGAACCTCGTCTCAACTTCTCCCGCAACCAAGAGGGACTTGTCGGTATTGTGGTGCATTATCGTCCCGAATTTGTCCAGATATTCCTTAGACAGAGCCACCGAAACGCGGTCGAGTATAGAATCACAAATGGTATCTGGATGCCCTAAGCCCTTTCTCTCAACTATTTCCAGTTTTTCCCTTTCCAGCGGAAGCCCCTTGAACTCCTCGACGACTATATTGCGACCCAAGGGAACACCCAAGCGATACGGTTGGGAACTGAAGACTTAGTGAACTACTCCCGGCTTTCGCGGGGAGCTCCCTGCTTCATCCACCGGACTCGATCCCGCCCCCCTTCGGGCGGTTACGGAGATCCGATGTCCAGCCTACCCACGCCGTGCGGGTCATCGGTTTTCCACAGGCGTGAATTCGGGCCGTCCCAGCCCTACTCGAGAGAGTTTTATCACCAAACTATAAATGCGTTCCGCCTCTCGTCCCCTCCCTTTCGGAAGGGGACTTCCCGGCGGTAAAGTTAACTCTGTCGGCGGGAAGTCCCCCTGCGAGAGCTGGGGGATGAGGGCCGAAAACCACATATTCCCCTCCAGCGTCAGTCTCCTT
>JAGGTB010000033.1 GCA_021163965.1 Hadesarchaea archaeon
TGGGACGGCCCGAAGTGACGCCTGTGGAGATGGGGCCCCTACTCGGCGTCCCGGCGCGAGCCGTGGTCGCCGGGCAAGCCCCGTCGCTGAAGCAGGAAGCCCCCTGCAAAAGCTGGGGGTAGTTCACTTTTCTATCTACTGTATATAATTTTTTTATCCACCTTCGGGGAAGTAAAGTATTTAAAAAAGAGAGATTTAAAGGAGCCTGTTTTCGAGATATCCCAAGATAAGACGCAGGGTAGCCAAATGGCGATGACTATAACCGAAAAAATCTTCGCGCGCGCGGCCGGACGCGATGAGGTCAGCCCAGGGGAAATTGTGGAGGCAAGGATCGACGTTGCAATGATACACGACTTGACGGGGCCATTGGTGATCCACACGTTCCGCGAGACCGGCGCCGAGAGGGTGTGGGATCCCGAGAGGATAGTAATAGTCGGCGATCATCAGGTCCCGGCGAATTCCGTGGAGGCAGCGCTTAACCACATCACCCTGCGGAAATTCGCCTCGGAGCAGGGGATCAAATACTTTTACGACATCTTTGAGGGCATTTGCCACCAAGTCGTCCCCGAGAAGGGGTTCGCGCTTCCGGGAAGCCTAATAGTCGGCGCCGACTCCCACACCACGACCTACGGCGCGCTCGGGTGCGTGTCCGCGGGCGTGGGGGCATCCGATATGGCATCGGTTTTCGTGACTGGTAAGCTCTGGTTCAGGGTTCCCGAGAGCATAAAGATAGTGCTGGATGGAAAGCTCCCAGAGAGGGTCATGACGAAGGATTTGATTCTGAAGATAATAGGGGATCTCGGCGCTGATGGTGCGAACTACTGCGCTGTCGAGTTCGCCGGCGACGGTCTGAGCAATATCTCGGTCGACGGGCGGCTGACGATGTGCAACATGGGTGTGGAGATGGGGGCGAAGAACGCGATCATACCACCCGACGAGCTGACGAGGAGGTATCTCGAGGGGCGGGCGAAGTGGTCATACACTCCCGTTTACAGCGACCCGGACGCCGAGTACAAGGAGGTTCACGAGTACGACATCTCCGGGCTCGAGCCTCAAGTAGCGTGTCCGCACAGCGTGGATAACGTCAAACCGATATCCGAGGTGGGAGAGGTTGAGGTCGATCAGGCATTCTTGGGTAGCTGCACAAACGCGAGGATGGAGGACCTCAGGATCGCGGCCGAGATCCTCAAAGGCAGGAAAGTCGACAAACGCGTCAGGCTGATAGTCTCCCCCGCCTCCAGGGATGTGTATAGAAGGGCGCTCGACGAGGGGCTCATCAAGATCTTCGTGGACGCGGGGGCGATGATTGAACCGCCCGGCTGCGTGGCGTGCATGGGCGCCCACGTGGGAGTTCTGGGCCCGGGGGAGGTTTGCATCTCCGCCTCGAACAGGAACTTCCGCGGGCGGCAAGGTAGCCGGGAGTCGGAGGTCTATCTAGGATCTCCGGCAACCGTTGCGGCGTCCGCAATAAACGGTGTAATAACTGATCCGAGGGATGCGTGATGGCACGAGCCTGGGTGTTTGGGGACGACATAAGCACGGACGACATAATTGCTGGGCGGTACCTCTCGAAGTTCGAGGCCGAGCACGATCCGCGATGGCTTGCCGACCACGTGATGGAGAACGTCGATCCGGAGTTCGCCTCGAAGGTGAAAGAGGGGGACGTAATCATAGGTGGAAAGAACTTTGGATGTGGCTCTAGCCGGGAGGAGGCCCCGATTGCCCTTAAGGGAGCCGGGATCAAGGCGGTGTTCGCCGAGTCGTTTGCTAGGATATTCTATCGAAATTCCATCAACAGGGGTTTGTACGTGTTCGTGTCCCCCGGGGTGAGCAGGGGCTTTAAGTCGGGAGACGAGGTAGAGGTGGATGTGGAAAAAGGGGAGATACTCAACGTGAGAACCGGAGAGACCTTCCGCGCCGAGCCCATGCCGGAGTTCATGCTGAAGATAATCCGCGTGGGGGGACTGCTAGAGCACCTGAAGGGGAGAAAATGACAGCATTTCTCTCCCATAGTTCTTCGCTCGAGGGGGGAATTTGAGCGCTCTTCTTTATCCAAAATGTTTAAAATTTGACCGCCGAGTGGGTAAGGAAAATCCCCGGTGGGGCTAAATGAAGTACAAAATAGCGGTGATTCCTGGCGACGGGATAGGCCCGGAAGTAATTCGCGAAGGCGTGAAAGTTCTCCGCGCCGTGGAGGAGACTCAACCAAACCTCGGTTTCGATTTTGTGGAGTTCCCATACGGGGCTGAGCATTATCTAAAGACCGGAGAGCTGATCTCAGAGGAAGGACTTGATGAACTTTCGAAGATGGACGCGATATACTTGGGGGCGCTTGGAGATCCCCGCGTTAAGACGGGGATCTTGGAGCAGGGCATCCTCCTCAAACTTCGATTCTACTTCGATCAGTTCATCAACCTCCGGCCGGTGAAGCTCTACCCCGAGGTCCCGTGCCCCCTGAGGGGGAAAGGGCCGGAGGACATAGATTTCTACGTCGTCCGGGAGAATACCGAGGACTTCTACGTGGCCCTAGGAGGTCGCGCAAAGGGGCGTACGCGGGAGCAACTCGAGGTCCTCCGATCGCTGTACAGTGCCAAGTTCGGGCTTGATATCGAGGTGGACAAGGACGAGGTGGCTTACCAGATAGGTGTAATAAGTAGAAAGGGCGCCGAGCGGGTGATTCGATACGCGTTCGAACTCGCTAAAAGGAAGGGCAAGGACTTGGTGAGTTCCGTTGACAAGGCCAACGTCCTCTCTCACTCCTACGGGCTCTGGCGCGAAGTCTTCGAGGAGGTCGCGAAGGACTACCCGGACATAAGGACGGAGTTCCTCTTCGTGGACGCAATCACCATGTGGTTTGTCAAATCCCCGGAGTGGTACCAGGTGGTCGTGACCCCGAACATGTTTGGGGACATTATCACGGATCTTGGGGCGATGATCCAAGGGGGACTCGGGATGGCTCCAGGGGGGAACATAAATCCCGAGGGGGTGAGCATGTTCGAACCCATTCACGGTTCGGCTCCCAAATACGCTGGGAAAAACAGGGCAAATCCGATAGCAGCGATTTTGGCCGGACAGATGATGCTGGAGCATTTAGGTGAAGGTGAAGCCGCAATGAGGATAGAGCGTGCCGTGGTCAAGGTCCTAACTGAGTGGAAGGTGCGCACTCCGGATATCGGAGGGAAATCCACCACCTCAGAGGTCGGCGATGCCGTCGCAAACGCTGTTAGAGAAATTGAAGCTCCGGAGTAAATTTATGGGTGAGCATTCGAAAGTGACTTGGGGTTATGGGGATGTTCACCGTTACCCTGATCCCGGGCGATGGAATAGGCCCGGAAGTTATCGATGCGGCACGCAGGTGCATCGAGGCCACGGGGGTTCGGATAAAGTGGGAGGTGCGACAGGCGGGAGCTAGCGTGATGGACGAATATGGAACTCCCCTGCCCGAGGAGGTCTTGGAATCCATAAGGAAAAACAAGGTGGCGCTCAAGGGCCCCATCACCACTCCCGTCGGGTCGGGATTTAGAAGCGTAAACGTGGCCCTGAGGAAGGCCCTCGATCTATACGCCTGCCTGAGACCGTACAAACTGTACCCTGGGGCGAGGACGAGGTACACCGACGTCGACATAGTGGTGGTTCGGGAGAACACGGAAGACCTCTACGCCGGGATAGAATTCGCCGAGGGGGCTCCTGAGACGGAGGAGTTCATCCGATTTGTAAAAGAAAAGAAGAATGCGGAGATCAGACCGGACTCCGGCATAAGCCTCAAGCCGAATTCGCGCTCAGCGTCCGAACGAATTGTGCGTTTCGCATTCAACTACGCGCGGGAAAATGGGCGCAGAAAAGTAACGGCCGTTCACAAGGCCAACATAATGAAGTATTCCGATGGGATTTTCTTGGAGAGCGCGAGGAAGGTCGCCGAGGAATTCCCAGATATAGTATTTGAGGACAGGATCGTGGACAACATGTGCATGCAACTAGTTCAGAGGCCCGAGCAATACGACGTCATAGTCGCGCCGAACCTGTACGGGGACATACTTTCCGATCTTTGCGCGGGGCTGGTCGGTGGCCTCGGCCTCGCACCTGGGGGGAACATAGGGGAAGGAATTGCAGTTTTTGAGCCCACCCACGGCTCTGCCCCAAAGTACGCGGGGAAGAACAAGGTGAACCCGACCGCCGCGATACTCTCTGGGGTCATGATGTTGCGCTACTTGGGGGAGAAAGAAGCGGCCCAGAGACTCGAAGGTGCCGTGGCAAGGGTGATCGCCGAGGGCAAGAAGGTTACCTACGATCTGAAGGAGAATCGAGATGACCCGACGGCGGTGGGCACCAGCGAGATGGCGGACGCGGTGATCGAGGCTATGGTCACGAGCGGTGAAGCTGCGATTCGGGACTGAAGTTCGGGTTTCGCGGTTGTGGAGGTATTCGTAACCTTTTTTTTTGAGGACGTGGATGTAATTTATTCCGAGGAGGGTGATGGTTGTCGATTACGCCACACTGGTTCGTCGTGGCGGGGCTTCTGGAAGCGGGCGCTGATAAAAGGGCGATTGGGCATGGATAGGGATCTTATAAACGCAAGGATCAAGGAGGCAAACGACGCGATACGGGCTCTGAGGGACCTGGTGGCAAAGGACTTCGAGGAGCTAACGGATCGAGAAGTTTTCCATCAGGTATCTGCTCATCCAACTCGTGGAGGCAACTGCGGGCATATGTCTGCACATATTGTTGAGGGTGCACGGGGAAGAGGCCGAGGGATACCCGGACAGCTTCCTAAGGCTTGGGGCGAAGCACGTCATACCTCAGGAGCTGGCAACGAAATTGGCTTCGGCGGCGAGGCTCAGAAACTTGCTCGTGCACCGCTATTGGGAGATAGAGGACGAAAAGGTGTACGCGTCGGTCGAGCGTGGGTTGAAGGATTTCGAGGACTTTATAAACCGCATAAACAATTTTTGTAGAGGTGGGGGGAGATGGACGAGCTAGCCAAGCTGGAGTTCAAACGCCATGAGCTTTCCCCGTCCGAAAAACTCAGGATAGTCGATGCCGTGAGGGGGAGGCTGATCGGGGAGGAGGGCATAATTTTCGCATACCTCCACGGGAGCTTCGTCGAACTCAACCGCTTCAAGGATGTGGATGTCGGTGTGTGGGTCAAGGCTGACGAGGACCCTTTTCGCTACGCGGTGGATCTAGCGGCAAAGGTTGGGGGCGAGCTGGGCCTGCCCTTGGACATCCACGTGCTGAATGATTCCCCACTCCCCTTCAAGCACCGAGTCCTGACGGAAGGCGTGTTGCTATTCTCGAGGGACGAGGGGCTCAGGCTCAGGCTCGTGGAGGAAACAGCCAGGCGGTACATGGACCTAAAGCTCTTCGTGGCCACGAACAGATGACGTGCTCCGGAGGGCTGTTTTCGAGGTCATCGGCGCGAGGGAGCCCGTGGGCCGATGAGGAATGGAGACGGTTCGGAGAGTTTTGAGGGTCACCCGGGCTTCCCGCACGTGGCCGTAGGGCAGGCTGGGGCCGTCGTCCTCGGCGCGGTCTTTTGGCTCGCCGTGGCCGGGCTGCTCGAGCCCGGCGCATACGGGCAGGTCAACTGGCCGATGTCTTTAGAGGACCGGTTCAAAGCCAATCTACATTGGGTTGGGAAATGAGCGCGACCGAAGCCATGCTCTCGCAATATCCGGGGACGGGGAGGAAATTCGAGGTTCATCGGGGATATTGATCGACTACAAGAAGGTACGCGATGGTGGAGATAAGAGAACACTTGGACCTGATAAGGGAAAAAAGCCGTTTGAGCGAACAAAAGCTGGGGGAGACGATCGAGATAATCGGAGAGAGGATAAAGCTGGTTCCGGGGACCCACTTCGGGAAGTGGATGCACAAAGCATGGGCGGCGATGAGGGGAACCGATGAGAGGGACGTCCCATTTCTGGTCTTGGCCCTCTCCTTCCCCAACGATGGGATTTGGAGCGATGACAGGCACTTCCAAAAACAGAGTTTGGTGAAAGTTTGGACGACGAAAGAGCTTGTCGCTCACAGTTTTGGGGAGAAAAAGGGGATACTGAAGGGACGAGAAGGTCTCGCCGGGGGGACTCATAGGTGAACGGACGGAAATTCGTAGATTGTAGTCCTTATTGGGAAAAAATCGAAATGAATGCCGAGGGAAAAATTCGAGAGTTCAGGAAGGGATAGAGGCAACTTCCGTTTATCGAACATGAGAGCATCAATTTTGTCCGGCGAAGTACTGGTTTATCCCTTTGACCATGGCGTTAACGCTCGCCACCACCACGTCCTCGCCGACGCCCTTTGCAATGTAGAGGTTGTTCTTTTCGTCTTCGAGTTTAACGGTCACCGCGGCTAGGGCATCGCTCCCCCCGGTGATGGCATCTAGGTGATATTCCTTCAGTCTTAGTTCAGAGATTTCATCCATGACGTTGCGTAGTGCATTTATCGCGGCGTCCACTGGGCCAACACCGGTGGCCGAACCGACCCGCTCTTCCCCTCGGACTATGAGGCGCACGGATGCTGTGGGTGTGACCGTCGTTCCGGTGGTTACGGTGGCTTCCTTGAGTTTGACGACTTCCTTTTCCTTTGGTAGCGCACCGATGACGTCCTCCGCTATGGCGCGGAGATCCGAATTTGTCACGATCCGCTTCTTGTCCCCCAAGTCCTTGACCCGCTGGGTGATCTCCTTTAGCTGGCTCTTCGTGGCGCTTATCCCCATTTCCTTGAGCATTTTCCCGATCCCGTGGACTCCGGCCAATTTCCCGGCCACTAACGCTCTGCGGTGTCCGACCATCTCCGGGGTTATGAGCCCGGGCTCAAAAGTCCGAAAATCTGAAACTACGCCATGGGTGTGGATCCCCGACTCGTGGGCGAAGGCATTCTCTCCCACTATGGGGTAATTCGGGGGGACTGGCACCCTAGATAACCTTTCCACCAGCCGGGATGTCTGCACGAGGTACCGAGGTTTTATGTTGGTCTCCACCCTGTAAATTCTCATAAGTCCCATGACCACCCCTTCCAAGCTCGCATTCCCCGCCCGCTCTCCCAAGCCGTTCACCGCGACGTGCACGCCTTGAGCACCTGCCTCGACCGCTGCTAGGCTGTTGGGCACGGCCAGCCCGAAGTCGTTGTGACAGTGCACGTCAATGGGGACCTTCACCTCCTCTCGAATCCGACTTATCAGATCTCGCATCGCGATCGGGATCATTATCCCCACGGTGTCCGGGATATTTATGCGGTCCGCCCCGGCTTCCTCCACGGCTTTGTTTATTTTTATAAGGAAGTCCAAGTCAGTTCGGGTCGCGTCCATCGCGGAGAAGAGACACTCCCTCCCGTGGTCCTTGATGTAGGAGACCGCGTCGACCGCCATCCTCAGCACTTCATCCCTGGATTTCTTTATCGTGTGCTTCAGCTGGATGTCAGACGTCGAGACGAAAGTGTGCACGATATCGACGTCGCAGTCCAAGCAGGCATCGATATCCGGCCTGAGCACGCGGCTCAGCCCGCATACCTTAGCGTTTAACCCCTCTCTTGATATTTTTTTCACTGCCTCGCGTTCCCCCTTGGAGGAGATGGGAAATCCCGCCTCTATTACATCCACCCCGAGTTTATCGAGCTGTCTTGCCAGCGTCAGCTTCTCGTCTATTGTAAACGAGACCCGGGGAGTCTGTTCCCCATCTCGGAGCGTGGTGTCAAATATCCGCACCCGCTTCGGTAGCTCCAGCTTTCGACGCTCCCGCCTTAGGAACTCATCTAAGAAGGTTTCATCGCCCATGGTTCCTCGAAACTAATTACTGATGTGGGACATTAAAATACATATGCAACTTATAATTTGACATGCTGGGTGTTGCAGGATGGCCAAACGAATAGTGAGAGTGCTCGACACGACCCTGCGGGATGGGGAGCAAACTCCGGGAGTCGCGCTGAATCCGGATGAGAAGCTGGAGATAGCTAAAGCCCTCGATGATCTTGGCGTGGACACGATCGAGGCGGGAGCCGCGGTCGTCTCGGAAGGGGAGCGGGAAGCCATAAAGAGGATCTCGAAGGAGGGGCTAAAGGCAGAAATTTGTAGCTACGTTCGGGCCCTAAAAGGGGACATCGATGCCGCGCTGGATTGCGATGTGGATAGTGTCCACCTAGTCGTCCCCACTTCCGACCTGCACCTGAAGTACCGGCTCAAAAAAACTAGAGAGCAGCTCAAAGAAATGGCAATTGAAACGTCTCTTTACGCCCTCGACCATGGGCTGGTCGTGGAGCTTTCGGCGGAGGACGCGACGCGAACTGATCCCGAATTCCTAAGGGAAGTTCTCCAAGCCGGCGCCAACGAGGGGGTACAGCGGGTTTGCATCTGCGACACCGTTGGGATAGCGACGCCGGAACAAATTGGGGAACTCTTCTCCTACATAACGGGTGCGCTCGAGGTTCCGGTAGCTGCGCATTGCCATAACGACTTTGGATTGGCAACGGCAAATACCCTCGCCGCTGTTAAGGCGGGTGCGGGGGAGGTCCACGTCACGATAAATGGCTTGGGAGAGCGGGCTGGGAACGCTGCTCTAGAGGAGGTGATCCTGGCCTTATCGAAGTTTTACGGGATCAAAACGGGGATTAAGCTGGAGAAGCTGTACCAGGTGTCCCAGCTCGTCGAACGCTATACCGAGGTCCCAGTCCCGCCGAATAAGGCCGTCGTTGGCACGAACGCGTTTTCTCACGAGGCCGGGATTCATACTCACGGCGTGTTGGTCCACCCATCAACTTACGAGCCCATACCACCGGAGACGGTTGGGCAGCGTCGCCGTTTGGTCTTCGGCAAGCACGTCGGCTCTCACGCAATTGAAAGCGAACTCAGGCGCAGGGGGATCGAGCCCACGAGGGAGCAAGTGCAGGAAATCTTCCGGAGGATAAAGAGGTTGGGAGACAGGGGGAAGCTGGTAACGGATGCAGAATGGAGCGCCATAGTTGACGAGGTGGTCGGCGAGAAACTGGAAGAGATGATAAAGCTCGATGAGCTAACTGTTACGAGCGGCAACAAGGTGACCCCTACCGCGTCGGTTAGACTGAAGTTCGAAGGCAAGGAATTGACTGGAGCTGCCGTGGGAGTAGGCCCCGTCGATGCTGCTATCAATGCAATCCGAAAGGTTGTGGAGGGGGTATCAAGCATCAAATTACAGGAGTACCACGTGGATGCCATCTCCGGTGGAACGGACGCCATGGTGAGCGTGGTCGTGAGGCTGACCGATGGCAGGCGCATAGTCACCGCGCGAGGGACCAGCAGCGACATAATTATGGCAAGCGTCTTGGCAGTCCTCAACGGATCAAACCGCCTTCTATGGGATAAAAAGCTTGGAAGGGGCCAGTAAGTGCCGAGGGGGAAAAAGGAAAAGCTCACGCAGGAAGAGCAAATAGCTAGATTGCGCATCCCCAAGGAGAACGAGGTTTTGGGCATAGTGGAGCAGATGATGGGGTTCGATCGCCTGCGAGTCCGATGTTTAGATGGCCACGTCCGCATGTGCAGGATACCAGGCAAACACCGCAAGCGCCTGTGGGTTCGCGAGAACGATGTGGTTATCGTCCGTCCGTGGGTCGTCCAAGGAGACAAGAAGGGGGATATAGTCCACAGATACTTGGGGTCCCAGATCGGATGGCTAAGGAGAAAAGGCCTGTGGAGCGAGTAGGTGCGTTGGTGTGCCGGCTAGCTACGGATACGAGTCGTTTATACGTGAGTCGAAAAGCGAGAAAATGGAGAAGGATTCGGAGCTATACAAGGTGGTCGCGGAGGTCTTCGACAAGTCCACGCTGATGACCTTGTACCACCTGATAAACAAAGGGGTGCTAAACGAACTTTGCGGCGTCGTGAGCACGGGCAAGGAGGCAAACGTTTTTCTGGCTTTGGACAGGGGGGGAAACCCCCTCGCCCTCAAAATCTATCGCATTGCCACCTCGGACTTCAGGACTATGTTCAGATACTTGGTTGGCGACCCGCGATTCCGATCGATTAGAAAGGATCGGAGACACGTAGTTTACGAGTGGGCGAGCAGGGAGTACAAGAATCTTCTGCGAGCGAGCGAGGCGGGGATTCCGGCACCCAAACCCATATGCGTGAAAAACAACGTCTTGGCTATGGAGTTCTTGGGAGAGGGGAATCGCCCGTATCCCCGCATGAGGGATCATCCGCCGGAAAATCCAAAGGGGACCTTCAAAAAATTGTTCTCCAGCGTTAGGGCACTATACCAGAAAGCCAGATTGGTCCACTCGGATTTGAGCGAGTATAATGTGTTGCTCACCCCCGAACCAGTTCTAATAGATTTCTCCATGGCCACCGACATTGCAAATCCGATGGCCGAGGAGTGGCTTCGTCGGGACATCCTAAACTTAGTTAAGTATTTCCGGAAGTTCAACGTGCCAACTCCGGATCCCGAGGAGCTCATTGCCGAAATTAGGGGCGAGCGCGGGAGTTCGTCGGAGACCGCACAGGCCCGCACGTAGTGATTGTCATGCGCGAGCGATATCTACAGTTGCCCAAAAGCAGGGTTGGCGTGGCCATAGGGCCGGAGGGGGCCGTCAAGAGGAGGATTGAGCGAGAAACGGGCACTAAGCTGATTTTCGATAGCGATACCGGGAAGGTGGTAATTAGAGCCGGTGAGGAAAACCCGCTGGGACCGCTTGTGGCGGAGGAAACCCTGAAAGCCATCGGTAGAGGGTTTAGTCCGGATAGAGCATTTCGCCTCTTTGGCGACGATGTGTACCTAGAAGTCATAGATATTACGAGCTACGCTGGCAGATCGGATAAAGCGAGGACTAGGCTTAAGGGCAGGGTTATCGGGGAGGCCGGAAAGACTAGGAAAATAATAGAGGAAACCACCGGGGCGGCAGTTTCGGTCTACGGTAAGACCGTGTCGCTTATAGGGACGCCGAAGCAACTCGAGGTCGCCAGAGAGGCCGTGCACATGTTGCTGGGCGGTGCGCCGCACTCGGTCGTCTATTCTTTTCTGGAACGAAAAAGGCGGGAGTTGAAGAGAGAGTTAAAAATTTGGAGGGCTCGAGGATAGTTGATTAAGGCCGATCCATCGCGGAAACTAACGAAAATACTTTCACCCATCTCTCTTCCAAACGTATTTAAAATAGTGAAGTCAAATCTTATCGGCCACGGTCAGAAAGGGAAAATTTAGGAGGAATTTCGCAACAAGGGCGGAGAAAATCGAGGTAAATCCGAAATGGGACCGATAAGGAGGAATAAAGATGTTAGCGAAGGAAATTTTCAGGGAATTCAAGGAACACAGCGTCAGCGAGTTTTTCAGGAAAAATGCAGCGATGCTCGGCTACACAGGAAAAATACGTTCTCTCACCACCATAGTCCACGAAGGAGTTACAAATGGTATCGATGCCGCGGAGGAAGCGGGCATATTGCCCTCCATTTTAGTGGCGATAAAGCAGATTGGGCCCGAACACTATCGGGTGGTGATCGAGGACAACGCCTCGGGCATACCGAAGAAATTCGTCCCGCAAGTCTTCGGCAAAATGCTCGCGGGAACAAAGTTGCACCGGAACGTGCAGAATCGCGGCCAGCAGGGGATTGGCGTCAGCGGCGCCACTATGTTTGCGCAAATAACTAGTGGAAAACCGACAAAGGTTCTGACCTCCGTCGGAGATGGCGAAATAACCCAGATGGAAATTATGATCGATGTGAACAAAAACGTGGGGAAGGTCATAGGGAGCAAACGACTTAAGGAGGAATGGCGTGGGACGCGCGTGGAGTTTGAAGTGAAGGAGGTAAACTATCAGCGTTCACGCTACGGTCCGTTTAACTACCTGCGAATGACTGCGATAGCGAATCCCCACGTTAGAATAACTTTCGTGGAACCGGATGGAACGCTCACGATTTTTGAGCGCGCCACGGAAAAAATGCCCAAGCGCCCGCGTCCAATCCCCCCGCATCCTTGGGGGATCAGATCGGACGATTTGCTGAGTCTGGCCAAAACGAGCAAGGCGCACACGATAGCGAACTTCTTGGCGACCGAACTCTCTCGCGTTTCGAAGAAAAAGATGGGCCAGATCGAGAGGCTCTCGGGCGTCGATCTCCGCAAGAGCCCACGCGAGATGACTTGGGAGGATGCGGAGCGGATAGTATCCGCGTTTAAGCGGATGAAGTTCATGTCTCCCCCAACCAAGGGACTTTGTCCCATCGGTGCGAAAAACATAGAGAGGGGGATGTCGCAAATTCTTAACCCGGAATTCGTTTACGCAGTCACCCGCCCGCCCAAGGTGTACCGCGGTGGGATTCCATTCATAGTTGAGGCGGGAATCGCCTATGGCGGGGACGCTGGCAAACAAGGGGAAAACAGCGAGGGACTAGAAATAATAAGGTTTGCAAACCGGGCACCGCTCATCTTTGACCAAGGGGGGTGCGTGATGACTTCAGCAGCGAGGGATGTGGACTGGCGCCGCTATGGGGTGAACCCGAACGTCACTCCAGTAACCCTGTTTCTGAACATAATCTCCACCCACGTTCCATATACCTCCGCCGGAAAGCAATCCGTCGCAGATGAGCCAGAGGTCTACGAGGAAGTCCGGAGTGCCATAATGGATGTTGCCAGGGAGCTCCGTCGCTTTTTAAACCGGAAAATACGGAGAAGGGAACAAATGAAGCGCGCGGGGATATTTGAGCGCTACCTTCCGATAATAGCGAAAAGAGCGGCTAATTTGGCCGAGACGGACGAGCCCGATGTTGGTCCATTATTGGAAAAAGTAACGGGTGTTGACTTTGACCCAGAGGAGTGAAAGCAGGCGCGTGAAGAGGGCCGAGCAGAAGCTTAGGGAGTTTGGGGCGGATGTCGTTGAGCGCATTCGGAGGGTCGAGCCACCCAAGCTAAGTGTTCCCTCCCGAAGCACATCAAATATAATCTACGATGAAAAAAGCGGGTTTTACACGCTCGGCGATAAGTTTGGGATGAGATCCGCCGCGAACGTTAGGCAGGTCAAAAAGTTCGCGCAGATGCTGTGTGCGGCGGACTTCTGCAAGAGTTTGATCACATCTGAAAAATTCGCTACCCTTAGGGAGATGTACTATACTGCGGAAGGGTGGGAGACTGGAAGCTTCAGCGACCAGGCGGAGTCCAACGCGCTGGTTGAAGATATGGAAGCGGCGTTCGGTCTGAAGCGCGAGGACATGGGGCTGATGCCCGAGGAAGACGGCGCGGCGGTGTACGGAGAACTCGTGGTGAGGGAAGGGGACGTTCGGATAGATGCCACGAAGGCCGGGAGAGCGGGCTATACCATCCCGCCCACAATAGATGACGTGGAGTTTCTGAAGTGCGGGGCTAAGCGGGTGCTCGCGGTCGAAACTATGGGCATGTATCACCGCTTGGTTCAAGAGGAGGCATGGAAGAAGTTCAATGCTCTCATAGTCGGACTCAAAGGACAAGCGGCTCGTGCAACTAGGCGATTTTTGAAGCGTGCTAACGAAGAGCTTGGGCTACCCGTCCACATTTTCACCGATGGAGACCCATTCGGTTTTCACATAGCGATGGTGATAATCTCCGGTAGCGCGAAACTCGCGTATATAAATCATGAACTAGCGGTCCCGAACGCGGAGTTCATCGGCGTTACCGCGAGCGATATCGTCGAGTACGATCTGCCGACGGACAAGCTTAAGGAATGCGACATCGCGCGCCTCAAACAACTCCAGAAAGATCCAAGATATAATTCCGAATTTTGGCAAACCGAGATCAAAAAGATGCTGGAAATAGGAAAGAAGGCGGAGCAACAGGCTTTTTCGAAATATGGGCTGGACTACGTGGTGAACGAATATCTGCCGTCGAAGCTTCATTAGACCCTTTGGCCAACTACCACCCCCGATGGAAGATTTATTTATTCGGTTTAGCCCATAGTTATTCTGGCGCCGGGGTGGCGCAGCAGGTAGAGGGCCCGATGCTGAGGGCGGGTCTGCCGAACGCGCTCGGCTGTTAAACTGGGCATGGATGAAGAACGAACCTCCAAGGTCCTCAAAACGACGTGCCCTGCAGCAAACCGAGAGGTCGGAGGTTCGAGAGTTAACGGCTCTCGGCCGTTGGCCGGCATTCCTCCCCCCGGCGCCACCACTTTCGGAGGATATTCTGAGAGCCTTTATCTGAAGTTATAAGCATCTTTCGCGAATTACAAGTGGGGAACGTATGGGGGTGTTGCTACTTTCGAGGAAGGACGTGGATGAGCTTGTCTCGATAGAGGAGGTTATCGAAGTTGTCGAGATGGCTTTCGGGGCAAAAGGTCAGAACCGAACTCAAATGCCGCCTAAGACCTACATTTTCCTCGAGAAATATGAAGGAGACATCAGGGTGATGCCAGCGTCTCTGGAGAACCCAGAGGCGGCCGGAGTGAAGGTCGTAAACGTTCACCCACGGAACCCCGGGAGGTACAGGCTCCCTACCGTAATGGCAACAATACTGTTACTCGATCCGGCAACCGGGTCCCCTTTGGCGATAATGGATGGGACGCTAATTACAAAGATGAGAACGGGGGCCGCCGCCGCAGTTGCGACGAAGTACTTGGCGCGTAGAAATTCAAAGAGCGTCGCGATGATTGGGGCAGGCGCGCAGGCGAGAGCGCAACTGGTCGCACTCAGCAAGGTTCTCGAAGTCGCCGAGGTCAAGGTGGAGGATGTGGTCCCTGGAAAGGCCGAGAAGTACGCGGAAGAATTCAGCGATAGGCTGGGGATTGACATCGAGCCGGTCACGACGACGGAGGAAGCGGTCAGAGGAGCGGATGTGGTGGTGACGGTAACGCCGCGCAGGAGCCCCGTGGTGATGAATGAATGGATCAAACCCGGCACGCACATAAACGCGATCGGCGCCGATGCTCCGGGAAAACAGGAATTGGACCCGAGAATACTAAAGAGGGCCAAAGTTGTGGTCGATGACTGGGAGCAGGCGATTCACAGCGGGGAGGTAAACGTTCCGCTTTCGGAAGGCTTTCTCTCGCGGGATGACATCTACGCCGATATCGGTGAGGTGGTATCTGGGAAAAAGCCGGGAAGAACTTCAGACGAGGAGATAACGGTTTTCGATTCCACCGGTCTGGCAATTCAGGATGTTGCGGTGGCTTGGCATGTCTATAAGAAAGCGAAGGAAAGAGGGGCGGGATCTGAGGTTGAGCTTTTCTGATATTCGATGGTCAATGTGGCTTAGTTGCTGATGTTGGTCTTCTCTTTGAGCTCCCTATTCTCGTTAACCCCTTCTGATGATCGGGGAGATCTCCCTTTTGAAGCTGTTCAGGAAGTCATCAAAAATATCGGCTGGGACCGTGGCACCAGCTGCTCCTTCATGCCCGCCGCCAGAGCCTCCGATGCGGGAGGTTATACGCCTTAAAATGGTGTTTAGGTCGAGCCTGACATCCCCCCGGCGCCTAACGCTGATGTCCACTTCGTCCCCTTTTCTTCGCGTGCAGAGACCGACGTCCGTTCCGGCAGTGCCGAGTGCATACAACGCCCCTTTACTCAAACTTCCGGAGGGGAGATCGTAGATAATTGCCAAATTGCCCTCGCGAATTACATGCTCCCGCACGTATCGCCAGATTTCCCACTCTCGCCTTGTTGATTTGATGGCTCGCTCCACTATCCCCGGAACCTCGGACGGCGGAATGCCCCTCGAAAGCTTGATCACAACCTCGCGTTTGTAGTGGTACTCACCGCCAGCTTCGCCCAAGGCTTGGCTCAGCAGGCCCGCCTCCATGTAGATGGTACGCCTATCGTATTTGTTCAGCTCTTCCCGAACGAAGTCGGTTTCTGTGGCGTAGTCCGCTATCGCCCCCCAGAGCGCGACCCTATCCAGTTCCGGTGGCAGAGCTTCTCTGAATAGCTTGTAGGTAAGTTCCGAGGTGCTTTCCCCAATCATATGGACGAATTGGGTTGCCGGAACATCTTCTCGAAGCACGTCCGGGGGGAGAGGATGATGGTCTATGTATAAGACCTCATCGTGTTGAGCGAGTTCACGCATGTACTGAAAAATTTCGTCTTTATGTCCTTCGCTTATCGCTATATCCAAGATTATCGTCGTCGTGCCCAGCTCGATCTCCTCTAGGTCCTTTGCTAGAGTGACGGGTCTTGTGAACCATACTTCGGCATTCGGAAAACGGGCCCTCACCAAAGCCGCGGAGCAGATTCCGTCGGCGTCTCCGTGGGCCAAGATTTTAACAGGCAAGTGCTCGCCCCACTTACTTCGTCGTTTTCCCTTTAATTATTGGGCCCTCGGTTCGACCATAAAACTTAAGGCTGTTGGTGAAATCACTACTACGGTTGCCATGGAGGAGGTAAGATTTCACGGTCGCGGTGGCCAAGGAGCCGTTACTGCTGCCAACATCCTCGCGACTGCGGCGTTCAAGGAGGGGAAGTACGTCCAATCCTTCCCCATGTTTGGTACGGAGAGAAGGGGAGCACCGGTTGCTGCTTTCGTGCGGATGAGCGATAAACCCATAAGGGTGAGATTTCAGGTGTACGAGCCCGATATTGTAGTCGTGCTCGATCCGGGGCTGCTGGAGGCGGTGGACGTGGGGGCTGGCTTGAGGAAGGATGGGGGGATTTTGATAAACACCGAGGAAAGCCCCGAGGAGTTCAGCTTTGGGGAGGTGAGAGTAGCGACGGTAGACGCGACCAAGATAGCCCTAGAGCACGGTCTCGGATCGAAGGCGGCTCCAATAGTGAACACCGCAATATTGGGCGCCTACGCAAAAGTTTCGGAAGAACTCAATATCGGGAAGGTAAGTCTTGCCTCTATTGTGGAGGCCGTCAGGGAAGGAGCACCTGCGAAAAAGGAGGAGAACGTCGCTGCCACAAAGGAGGCATACGGGAGGGTGGTCCTATAGAGACCACAGAGGGAAAGAAAATAACAGTGGGGGCGATAATAGACGAGCCCGGTAGCTCAGTTAGGTATAAGACGGGGAGCTGGAGAGTTCAGAGGCCGGTGATAAACTCGGAGAAATGCACGAAGTGCTTCATATGTGCCAAGTATTGTCCCGACGGGGCTATCAACCCCACGAAGGACGGCCCCGTGGTCGATTACGATTACTGCAAAGGCTGTGGGATATGTGCGAATGAGTGCCCGATGAAGGCCATAGAGATGGTTCCGGAGGTGAAGTGATTGGCAAAAATGATCTTGGAGGGTAACCAAGCCTTGGCGGTGGGAGCCAAACTTTGTCGTCCCAAGGTGATAGCATCCTACCCGATAACTCCTTCTACACACATCCCGGAGATGTTGTCCGAATTCGTGGCGAACGGGGAGCTCGACGCCGATTTCATCAATGTGGAATCCGAGCACAGCGCTATAAGCGCCTGCATAGGGGCTCAAGCTACCGGGGTCAGGACTTTTACGGCCACGGCGTCTCAGGGCCTGGCCCTCATGCACGAGATACTGTACGTCGCTTCCGGGATGCGACTGCCGATAGTTATGGGCGTGGCCAATCGATCCCTCTCCGCACCGATCAACATATGGTGCGATCACAGCGACACTATGGCCGAGCGAGATTCCGGTTGGATGCAGTTTTACTCCGAAAACAATCAGGAGGCGCTGGATCTCGTGATTCAAGCGTACAGGATAGCCGAGGACGAGCGGGTGCTGCTGCCGGCGATGGTCACCATAGATGCCTACACGCTTACCCACACGTTTGAGCCCGTAGATGTGCCATCTCAGAAGGAGGTCGATGAGTTCCTTCCGCCGTACAAGCCGGTGTACGCCATCTTGGATCCCGAAAGGCCGATCACCCAGGGGTCCTTTGGTACTCCCGAATACTTTATGGAGTTCAAGTACTCCCAGCAGAAGGCCATGGAAAGGGCAAAGGAGGTCATCGATGAAGTCTTCCGGGAGTTCGAGGAAAAGTTCGGGAGGAAGTACGGGAAGATAGAGCCTTATCGAACCGAAGGCGCCGACGTGATCCTCGTCACCTTGGGCTCGATGAGCGGGACGGGGAAGGAAGTCGTGGATCAACTGAGGGAAGAAGGTGCAAAAGTAGGCCTGATAAAAGTCACGGTGTTCAGGCCGTTCCCAGCTGAGGAATTGCGGGAGGCTGTGAGGAGGGCAAAGGTGGTAGCCGTGATCGACAGGGATATCTCACTCGGGTTTAGCGGGGCGGTGTTCGCGAATGTATCCGCCTCCCTCATCAACGAGGAGAAGCGGCCCCTCCTCGCGAACTTTATAGTGGGCCTCGGCGGGCGGGATGTGAGGCCCGAGGACTTCCGCGAGATCGTGGACAAGTCCTTCAGGATTTTGGAGGCCGGAAGGGTGGAGAAACCGGTCGAGTGGATAAATGTGTCGGGGGAGGTACCGTGAAGGAGGAGAAGCAACTTCTGGCCCCCGGACATAGGATGTGTGCCGGGTGCGGTGTCGCCCTATCCGCGAGGCTCTGTCTGGAAGCCGCAGGCGAAAAAACCATAGTCGTGGTCCCAACGGGCTGCATGGAGGTCACGACCAGCCAGTATCCGGAGACCGCTTGGCGGGTACCGTTCATTCACGTGGCGTTCGAAAACGCTGCCGCCGCTGCGTCTGGCGTGGATGCGGCGCTCAAAATGATGGGTAAGCGAGAGGGGGTAAACATAGTGGCGATGGGTGGCGACGGGGGGACGTTCGACATAGGACTTCAGGCGCTCTCGGGGATGTTCGAGCGCGGGCACAGGGTCACGTACGTGTGCAACGACAACGAGGCCTACATGAACACCGGGATACAGCGCTCGTCGGCGACCCCCTACGCCGCGTGGACGACTACATCGCCGCCGGGGAAGAAGTCCATCGGGGAATTCCGGGAGAAGAAGCCCATAGGGTACATAGCGGCCGCGCATGGGATACCCTATGTCGCCACTGCAACTATCGCGTACTTCGCGGACTACCAGAAGAAAGTGAAGAAGGCGCTCAGCGCTGACGGCCCGGCGTTCATCCACGTCTTGACCCCCTGCCCGGTGGGCTGGAGGTTCCCGCCGGATCGGACCGTGGAGGTGTCGAGGCTAGCCGTGCAGACCGGGGTGTTCCCGCTGTGGGAGGTCAGGGATGGGGACATCGAGAACCTCAGGATCACCGTGAAGCCGCCGGAGAGGAAACCGGTTGAGGAATACCTCGCAGTGCAGGGGAGGTTCTCTCATCTATTCAAGCCCGAGAAGCAGCAGGACGTGATCGACAGGATTCAGAAGATGGTCGACGAGAAGTGCGAGCGCTACGGGATATAGTTTTTCGTGGGCAGTTTGAGACCTTTTGCGCGGGTCCCGCGGTGAGCGCGACGGGTGGAATTTTTAAGCTCAATGGAGAAGAAGTTAACAACAGGGCCCGTAGCTCAGCGGTTAGAGCGCTCGACCGGTAAGCCGGGGCGAAGCTCATAACCGAGTGGTCGCGCGTTCGAATCGCGCCGGGCCCACCACGATTAATGGTCTTTGGCTCGTGCCGGGGTGGCAGAGTGGAAATGCGGCGGCCTGCAGAGCCGCTTTTCGCCGGTTCAAATCCGGCCCCCGGCTCCAAACCAAAGGTATAAAAGCCTTTTTTCTCAGAATATTCAGCGATGGACGGCGCCATAGACATCCACGGGTCGGCCGAGGGGCTGCTTAGGGCCGAGAAGCGGGTGACGGCGAACCCCCTTTCGGCCGGGAACGTCGAGCTCATCGAGCGGTTCAAGCGGAAGCTCGAGTCCGAGGGGCTCAGCCAGCACAGGGTTAAGAAGTACCTGGACACCCTGAGGCTCATAGGGGAGAGGCTCGGGGACTTCGAGGAAGCGACCGAGCGGGACATCCGGGAGTACGTGCGCTGGCTGGAGGAGCAGCCCTACTCGCCCTGGACGAAGC
>JAGGTB010000006.1 GCA_021163965.1 Hadesarchaea archaeon
TTAATTAGCCCCTCGAGTAGTATAAGGGGGGTAGCTATGGAAGCGAAGGAGGCTCCGGCCGAGGCCCAGTTCTACCGGGATAAGATAATAGTGTGGGACGAGGCCCAGGCCAACAGGATTCACCAGCAGGGAGCCGTCGGGAAGCCGCTGAGTGGGGGGAGGCTCCAGCTGTCCCCCGTCGAGGCCCTGCACCTGCTCGACAGGGGGAAAATCCAAGTCATCGACAAAGGGAGCGGGAAGGAGCTAAGCTTCGACGAGCTCTCCTCCAAGCTCGCGAGGCGCGATCCCGACCTGATGCTCAAGTACTTGGTGTACTCCGACCTCCGCTCTAGGGGGTATGTCGTGAAGACGGGCCTGAAGTTTGGGGCCCACTTCCGGGTCTACGAGCGGGGGAAAACCCCGGGGGAAGAACATTCCCTTTACCTCGTGCATGCGATTCCCGAGGGCTCGAAGCTCACCCCGGCCGATCTCGCCCGCGCGGTCCGGCTCGCGCACAGCGTGAGGAAGCGCATGCTTTTTGCAGTCGTGGACGACGAAGGCGATATAACCTACTACTCACTAACTCGTGAGAGGCCGTGATGGAATGACGGCGAAAGTGGGCCCGTGGAGCGAGACGATCCCAAAGGACTACGCGCGGCTGATGAGGGAGTTTGGAATAGAGGAATTTGGCGACTTGGCTGAGGAGTTGCCCGACCCGAACCACCTGATGCGCAGGAGGATAATTTTCGGTCATAGGGACTTCCAGCGGGTGCTCGGCGCGATGCGTAGTGGGGAGAAGTTCGCCGTGATGACGGGGCTCATGCCAAGCGGGAGGATGCATCTCGGTCACAAGCTCGTCGTCGACCAGCTCGTATGGTACCAGAGGCACGGCGCGGAGATCTTCCTTTGTGTTGCGGACATCGAGGCGCACGCCACTCGTGGACTGACGCTTCAAGATGCCGAGAGGCTCGCAATAGAGGAATACCTAGTAAACTTTCAAGCTCTGGGGTTAGACCTCGAGAGGTGTAATCTGTACTTTCAGTCCCGAAGCGATGCTGTGCGGAACCTCGCGTACACGCTCGGCCGGAAGGTGAATCTCAGCGAGCTACGCGCGATCTACGGGTTCTCGGGGGAGACGAGCGCCTCCCACATCTTCTACCCGTTGATCGATGTGGCGGACATCCTCCACCCGCAACTTGAGGAGTTCGGCGGTCCGCGCCCCACCGTGGTTCCCGTGGGCATAGACCAAGACCCTCACTTGAGGCTCGCACGGGACGTCGCCTCCCGTTTCAAACGGGAATTTGGGTTCATTCCGCCTTCATCCACCTACCACCGCCTGCTGCGGGGCCTAACTGGTGGGAAGATGTCGAGTAGCAATCCCGAGACGGCGATTTTCTTGACGGATCCCCCCGAAGCTGTGGAGCGAAAGATCCGCAATGCCTTCACGGGAGGGCGACCGACAGCAAAGGAACAGCGGGAGCGCGGCGGCGATCCCGACAAATGCGTCGTTTACGAACTTCACGTCTATCATCTGACCCCCGATGATAGAGAGCTCCTAAAATTACGCGAGGCGTGTGAATCCGGGGAGATAATTTGCGGGGAGTGTAAGGCGAAGACGGTCGAACGCCTGAAGGTATTCTTGGCTGAGCACAAGAAACGGAGGAAGAACGCCGAGGCGGGGGTGAAGAAGCTAATCAAATAATACATGCAAGATCCCGAGTGGGGCGGATTTTTTGTTACACGTGTAACAAAAAAGCTACCACAAAGTTAAAGTCGTCTGAAGTGAAAATTTCGCGCGCGCGATGACGAACCATGCCAGCTGATTTGATGATGTAGATCTTGAGTTCCGAGCGCGCCCGTTTTACCCATAGAGCCATTGGGAGAGTAGGGCTATCGACATAAGCAGGAAGAAAAGGCTACCGCCGAGGAAATACCGCCGCAATCCGAAGCGCCTTATCGGGACGTGGAGGAAAGTTGCGAGAGCGGCTATTGCCAAGGCCAGATATGCCGAGAGCCCCCCGGTTATCAAATAGGGGCTGACACCCAGCAAGAGAAGGATGAATACCGCAAATCCCCCGAGCATGACGATGTAGCTAAGCAATACGCTGAGGATGTATATGAATGCCTTCAGCTCTTTCCTTCTAGTTGTCTCTAGAGCATCTATCCGAAGATTCTGAGCGATCTCATCTGACTCTCTTATTAGATGTTCCGAACGGTACGTCACGTTATTTTCCCTCACAGTGAACTACCCCCAGCTTTCGCGGGGAGCTCCCTGCTTCATCCACCGGACTCGATCCCCGCGCGGGTTACGGAGGTCATCGGTTTTCCACGGGCGTTGGGTTCGGGCCGTCCCAGCCCTATCGAGGGAGCTTTTATCACCAACTACTAATAATATGCGTTCCGCCCCCATCTTTCCCTTTCGGAAGGGGACTTCCCGGCGGCAAAGTTAAACTTGGGGGTAACAGGAGCTTGAAGGGGTGAAAATTATTGTCCAGCAAGCAGCGCCAAATAATCTGTCCCAATTGTGGTTATCGCTTTGATGTACTTTACGCTAGGGCGATTTCGTGTCAGGGATGTCAAAGATTGGCTTTTAATCTTAGCTGCGAGCTGGTTCGATGCCCAAATTGTGATCACGAGTTTCCCACCTCTCGCAGAGGGCTTTCACGATAAAAGCGCCCCCGATTTTAGTCGGGGGAAGGTCACCTTAACATTTCCCCGCTGGCTCCAGTTCCTTCTCCATCCTCACACGCTTAGGCCAGCTACTAGGGCGTATTGCGTCGTCGTCTGGAGTTTCTTCCTGAGGGCCCTGATCTCCGGCCGGTAGAGTACGAGTTCGCCCTCCGATTCCCTTTTTATCCCCAGTATCTTGCCGACGACCGCGCACTCGGTGTTCCCGGAGATCTTCGCCGTTCCACTACCAAGCTGGGGGGTGAGCTCTATGAGGATCGGCAACCTCAGTTTCGAGTGAAGTTCCTTTGGGACGAGTTCCGCCAAATATCTCAGTTCCTCCTTCCTAAACCTGTGCGTCTCTCCGCTTTTCGTTCTGACTCGGGGTCGCTCGCACTTTAGAAGTTCGGACAGTTGGACTCTCTCCGCAGGGAGGTGTCGATTAAGAATTTTGAGTTGCCTTCTCAGAAGTTCATCGTTGTTCAATGGGATCACCGCCTAAGGGTTAGACCATCGCCCGCTTTATACGCTTCAGCCTGAAGAACGTCTCTCGCTCGAGTTCCTCGAGGCGAAATTCTATGTACTTCTTAGCACTTTCGAGCTGCGGGATGATTATGTTTTCGAGGGAGTTCACCCTCCGTTTTGTTTCTTCGACCTCCCTGGCGAGGGATTTGGCGGTTTCCTCCACCTCGGCGAGTTTAATAATGGATTCTAAGGCGGCCTCGAACTTTCTCGCAGCATCGTCGAGCTTGGAGGACGTCTGAATGAGGCCGTAGCCCCTTTCGGTGACTCTCCGGCGCACATCTCCGGTCTCGATGATCGGCACGGTCACGCCCATTATGTAGCGCGTGTCTAGGTCGACTTCCAGATCCCGCCCGCTGGCGAGTGCAGCCTTTTTCACCTCCAAAGCCCCCATCGTTATTTCCGCGGCGGTGAGCTCTTTGAAAGCCTCGTCCATCCTCTTGTACGCTTCCTCTATGGCATCCTGAAGTTCGTCTAGGACATCGAATAGCTCGGCTACTAGTGCGTCGCGTTTCTCCTTCAGCAGTTGGTGCCCCCGCTTGGCCAGTTCGATCCGCCTAGCCAGCTTGAGCAATTCCCCGCGGGTGGGAGTTATTGCCTCGGCGGCGCTCGCCATCTTCTAGGCTCCTTCTTCTTTCCCCCATAGGATGGGTGATACTTCGCGATGAGCTTCGGATCGATCCTCTTGAGTTCCCTCTCCGGGAGGATGGACAGCAACTCCCAACCGAGGTCGAGCGTTTGCTCTAGGCTCCTATTCTCCCTCCTCCCTTGATTGACGAACTCCCTCTCGAACTTGTCCGCGAACTCAAGGTAGCGACGGTCTCTCTGCGTGAGGGCCTCCTCCCCAACGACGGCCACGAGCGAGCGGAGGTCTCTGCCCTCGGCGTAGGCGGCGTAGAGTTGGTTCGCGAGGTCCTCGTGGTCTTCCCTGGTCCTCCCCTTCCCGATCCCGTCTTTCATAAGTCTGGAGAGGGAAGGCAGGACGTTTAGGGGCGGGTATATCCCCTTACGGTGTAACTCCCGCTCCATCACAAGTTGACCTTCGGTTATGTACCCTGTCAGGTCTGGTATTGGGTGAGTGATGTCATCGCCGGGCATAGTCAAGATCGGCATTTGAGTTATCGATCCCTTCCTACCCTTTATCCTACCCGCTCGCTCGTAAATTGATGCCAAGTCCGTGTACAGATATCCTGGATATCCGCGTCTACCCGGCACCTCTTCGCGTGCAGCTGAGATCTCCCGGAGGGCCTCGCAGTAATTCGTCATGTTGGTGAGAATGACCAAGACGTGCATCCCCTGTGTGAACGCCAGGTACTCGGCCACCGTTAGCCCGATTCTCGGCGTCAGGATGCGTTCGATCGCGGGGTCGTTGGCTAGGTTCAGGAACATGCATACCCGCTCGAACGCTCCGCTTCTCCTGAAATCCTCCATAAAGAATGCAGCTTCCTCGTGGGTGATTCCCATGGCGCAGAAGACTACGGCGAACTCCTCTTCCCTGCCGAGGACCTTCGCTTGTCTGGTTATCTGGGCCGCGAGCTCGTTATGCGGGAGCCCCGAGCCCGAGAAGATTGGGAGCTTTTGCCCCCTCACTAGGGTGTTCATTCCATCGATGCTCGAGATTCCCGTCTGGATGAAGTCTCGCGGATACTCCCTCGCTGAGGGGTTTATCGCCGTCCCGTGAACGTCGAGCTCGTCTTCCGGGATTATCTCCGGTCCCCCGTCTATCGGCACCCCCTTCCCGCTGAAGACCCTTCCGAGCACATCGATCGAGACCGGGAACTTGACGGTCGAGCCAGTGAACCTAACTCTCGTCTTGGAGGCGTCTATCCCAGAGGTTCCCTCAAACACCTGAATCACGGCCCGATCGCGCTGAACGTCCAGTACTTGTCCTCTCTTCTCGGTTCCATCGGGGGTCACGATCTCCACGACTTCATTGTATCCGACGCCGCTGACGCCTTCCACTATCATCAGGGGCCCGGTGACTTCGCTCACTGTCATATACTCTTTAGCCGTTTCAGTTCTCATTTCGATACCTCCCCACAGAGCCTCTCAAACTGCCTGTCGATTTCATGGTTTATCTCCCTGAATTTCTTGTTGAACTCCTCCAGTGGAAGAGCCTTCATGCGCGCCAGTTCCTCCTTAACTGGCACGGAGGTGATCTTCTCTATGGGGGCCCCGATTGCGACCGCTTCGAGGCACTTGTCGTGGAATTTTATCACGAGCTTGAGCATTTTCACTTGCTTTTCCACCGGGCAATAAGTGTCGACCTCGTGCGTCGCACTTTGTTGCAGGAAGTCCTCCCTTATCACTCTAGCCGCCTCCAGCACCGCTCTGTCCCTGTCCGGGAGGGCATCTGGCCCGACGAGTCTGACTATCTCCTGAAGTTCAGACTCTCTCTGGAGAATCGATATCGTCTTGTCCCGGAGAGCTTTCCAGTCCTCTTTCAGATTTTTTTCCCACCATCCTTTGACGTTGTTTACGTAAAGGGAATAACTCGTCAACCAGTTTATGGCGGGAAAGTGTCTTCGATCTGCCAGAGCGGAATCTAGACCCCAAAACGTCTTCACCATGCGGAGGGTATTCTGGGTCACCGGTTCGGAGAAGTCCCCGCCCGGCGGCGAGACCGCACCTATCACAGTTACCGAACCTATTCTCTTTTTGCTCCCGAGGGCAACGACCCTCCCCGAGCGCTCATAGAACTCAGCTAGGCGCGACGCGAGGTAGGCGGGATAGCCTTCTTCTCCTGGCATTTCCTCGAGTCGCCCTGAGATCTCTCGGAGGGCTTCAGCCCAGCGCGATGTAGAGTCGGCCATTAGGGCGATATCGTATCCCATATCCCGGAAGTACTCAGCGATGGTTATCCCCGTGTAAATGCTGGCCTCCCTGGCAGCAACTGGCATGTTCGAGGTGTTAGCGATCAGCACGGTTCTCTCCATTAGTGGCCTCCCAGAGCGCGGATCCTTTAACTCAGGAAAGTGTAGAAGCACGTCGGTCATCTCGTTTCCCCGCTCCCCGCACCCGACATAGACCACGATGTCCGCATCCGCCCACTTGGCGATCTGGTGAAGGGTAACGGTTTTGCCGGTTCCAAACCCTCCCGGGATTGCCGCGGTCCCACCTTTGGCGACGGGAAAGAGGGCATCGATTACCCTCTGCCCCGATATGAGGGGGACCTCCGGCGGCAGTTTCTCCTTGTACGGTCTCGGCCTCCGAACGGGCCATATCTGCATCATGTTCAAGTTTATATCTCCCTCCCCCGTCGAAATCGTGGCGACCTCATCTGTGACTTTGTACTTTCCCCTTCCGACGATCTTGGAGAGCTTACCCTCGACTCCTGGAGGGACCATGATCTTGTGCTGAACGAGCCCGCTCTCCTCCACGGTTCCGAGGACATCGCCTCCTTCAATTTCCTTTCCCTCCTCGGCTTTCGGGGTGAATTTCCATTTTTTGTCCCTTGACAGGGGGTTTGCACGAACCCCTCGCTGAATGAAATCGCCGACCTTCTCCCTGATCACAGTGAGGGGTCTCTGGATCCCGTCGAAAACGGAGCCTATCAATCCAGGTCCAAGTTCTAACGATAGCGGGCGCCCCGTTCTCTCTACTTTTTCCCCGGGTTTTATCCCGGACGTCTCCTCGTAGACTTGCACGGTTGCCCTATCCCCGGAAAGTCCGATGATTTCCCCTATGAGACCTTCCTCCCCAACTCGGACCATCTCGTACATCTCGGAGCCCCTCATTCCCTCGGCGATTACAACCGGTCCGGTGATCCGAACTATGGTCCCCATCTCATCACCTGAGCACTTCAACACCGATGGCCCGCCTGACAAGTTTGCGCACGGTCTCCATCCTCTCCGGGATCGGCCCGACCTTGTCCGGGATCTCAACGACCACTGGCCGCACGCCACGCCTTTCTTCAAGGAAGCGGTCCAGTTTCCATCTTATGTCTTGGGCGATCCTCTCGCTGATTATGATAATCCCAATTTCTTCATTTTTGATAAGGCTATCGAAAAGCTCCCCAGCTTCGGCACTATTTTCAACCTCGTATGCCCTCCTTACGCCAGCTAGCCTCAGCCCAATAGCGGTCACGGGATCGGTAATGCCAGCGATTTTCACACTACCCCCTCAGGATGTATTTTTCTATCTCCTCCGCTCCCTCGCCCTCGGCTTTACCGTTTACCACGGCAGTGAGATTTCGGACTTCAGCTTCTTTTTCCATCAGGAAGCCGATGACCGGTCCGATCCCGACGTAATATTTCACGGCTATGCTCCTAGATCTCTTGAGAACGAAATCGTCTAAGGCCTTCTCGAAAACGTATGTGGATTTCGTCTCCGCATAACTTGGAATGGCGTCTGAAAGCACTTTTCCGTAATCCGTGCCTTCCAGCATCAGTATGGCTTCCACCACATCCCTTGCCTCCGCCATTTTCCGAATTCTCTCTTGGCTGAGATCCAAGCGGATTGGAAGCACATACCTGAGGATATCCTCGGGTGGCAGGTTATCCCTTTTACACCTCAATATCAGCTTGATGTTTTGGACGTCTGCCCGCAGACCGATGAAGTTCTTCACGACTTCAATGTACTTGGCCCGGGTGGCGAGTATTTTCCTCCACAGCCTTTCGTAGTAGTGTCGGTCGAGGGCGTGTAGGAGGGGCAGAAGACTCTTCCGCCTCTCGAACTCGTCGAGGGCCCCACTGAGGGCGGGCCAGTATTCCGTGCCTTCCAGCCTTCCTACCAGCTCCGGGACATTTGATGCGCTGTAGATACGCTCCAGCATAGCTCCCATGCGCCCTCCCGGTGAAACCATACTCATCGCCTCCTCGGTCCGGACGTTTGCCTCCTTGCAGATGAGCAGGGTTTTTAGGTTCTGTACGTCGACGATCTTGGACATTTCGTCTAGGACCTCCCGCATATCGTCCGGGACCATCGCGGATATCTCGGCTTGGACTTCCACTTGATGGGATCGAAACGCCATTTCAAATTCTGGGGGAGTGGCTTTCTCCACTCTGGATAGTTGCTTGGAATATGGCGAGCTCTGAAGCACGCTCATAACACTGTCGACCCCTTCGCTCCTGATGAGGTGATTGAGGCGCTCCCCTCTGAAGAGCTCCCCTTTCATCGCCCCTATCCTAGCGCCGGCGTAGGCATAGGTTCCGATGGTCCGAATCCACCGGAAGATGAAGGACATCGCAACGGAGAGGGCAACCGCCAAGAAGGCTACCAGCAATATGTACTGGGTTACCTCGGACATCTGGACCTCCTCACGACTTGAACAATATCCGCGCGACTTGGTTCCTCAGGGAGCGTCTCATTCTCCCTAGTCGGGCCTCAAAGGTGTTGTCGCATTTCACGCTTCCATCGGCTTTCTGCACGACGACCCCGCCCCCGACGTTTTTCAGGGTCGCCGATATCCTGAGCGATGTCTTGATGCCCGTGGACTTTGAAATCCTCCTCGCGAGTTTATGCAGGGTGGATTTCGGGAGGAATTTTTCGTCTTTCTTTAAAATTTGAACTTCAAGTTCACCCCCACCGGTGGCGACCCCGCCGGACTCCACGAGCCCTTCTAGGATTTTTTTGTATCTTCGCTCGCTCTCTCTCGCTCGCGTGAGCTCGTCATTCGCTCTTGAAAATACCTCTTGAATGAGCTTCTCTTGAGTCTCGAGTTTCAACCGGCGGGCCTTCAGTCTCGCGCTTGCAAGGATTCTCCCCTCGGCCTCTTTTGCTTCTCTCTTCCCCTCCTCGAGTATCCTCTCAGCTTCGGCCCTAGCTTCCTGCTCCGCCGACGATTTTTTCTCCCTCAAGGCCCTCTCGCTTTCTCCGATTATTTTCGCCCGCTCCTTTTCGGCACTCCTCAGGATTCTCCGGACTATCTCCTCGAGCCCCAAGATTTCCCCTCTCTTGCATTCACGGAAGAACGATATAAGTGTCAGGGGTCAACTGGGCGAGATCGCTGGCCGGCGTAGTGATGGAGGTTCCCAGCTGGCTTTTAGAGAATGCCGGCTCCTATGAGGATCAGTATGGCGATCAAAAATCCATAGATAGCCTGCGTTTCCGGAATCACAGTGTACACAAGCCCCTTGCCGAAGAACTCGGGCTTCTCTGCTGTGGCACCGGCACCCGCCGCCGCTGCAATACCCTGTCCAATTCCTGAGCCGCACCCAGCAATCCCGATAGCCAGCCCGGCCCCGATTGCTGCAATTGCTTGTGCTTGTTCTATCATTTTTCTCCCCTCGAACTACTTCTACATCGATATGGATGAGGCATAAATAACTTGCGTATGAGCACCACAGAGTCACCTTGTGTAGATCCTTCTTACGGCGAACGGTTTAAAGCCTTTTCCTGACCCTTGGTAAAACTTGCCAAAGAATTCGACGTAATGTAGGCGGAGAGCATGCACGAAGCTGCTCAGGAAGTTCACGGCGAAGCTACCTAACTGCCCGAACACGAATACCATGGACGCCAGGACTAACCCCACGACGGGAAGGTCCGAAATTATATTGCAGATGATGTTCACGCTCAGAGCTAGGACCCCCGTCACGAGGGCCAAAGCCATGATGCGGGAGTACGAGAGTATGTTTCCGAGCATGCTGAACACATTCATGATCCCGAGAGGTCCCCGGCTCACAAGCAGGATAGCTAGCGAAATGCCGGCGAGGAACCACGCTGGCAAAACGGCGGCATCTGGAAAAATGCCCCAAAGGTAGTGGGAGACGAGGATTATTCCAGCCGGAATAAGGAGCAACCAAACCAGTTGCTCGGTCACGGCCCTCCTGTACTCCCCGAGCTTGAGGTTCTGTACTAGCCCTATGAGCAGACCTAAGGTAACGTGGGCGATGCCGACGAAGATTGACAATTTCAGTAAGACTTCCGGCTCTTTCACCGGGTTGAGTAACCTGGGCGGAGTAATCTTAATGTATTCATCGAGCAAGTTCCCGAAGTACCCACCCGTCAATATCCCGACGGCGATTGTCGCAACCGACCCGCAAAGTAACACTATGCTGATGTCTCTGATCCCCTTGTTGACTTTGCCAACCCCCCTCAACAACGCCACAGACAGAATGAGGCTCATTACACCGTACGCGGCATCCGTCAGCATGAGGCTGAAGAAGAAAACGAAGACGGGGGCGATGAGCAACGTCGGGTCTATCTCTCCCTTGCCGGGAAAGCCGAACATCCTCGTAAGGAACTCGAAGCTCCTTACGACTGGCGGATTGCGGAGCAGAACCGGGGGGGTTTCGTCCGGGTTCCCGGGATTTGAAATCTCAACATGGACTAAGCCCCCGGTGGCCCGCGAGATCCCCCTTTTCATCCGAGTTACCTCATCCTTTGGAATCCATCCCTGGATGATCGTCGTCTTTTCGGTCCTAGAGAAGTTCCTAGCCGCGTCCATCCTCTCCCTTTCGATATCTAGTAGCTCTCGTACCGCGAGCAGGTTGCGTTCGTGTTTTTTACATAGGGATCTTAGTTCCCTGAAGCACCTTCTTCTCTTTCGCTCTACTTCTCTGAGTTTCCTCGCTACCTTTGGGAGGTTCTCCCTCGCCGTTCCCCTCATCTCGGGCAGCTCGAAGCTCTCGAATCCCCCCAAGTGAAGAATGTGTGAAACTTTTTCCTCATGCTCCCTGAGACACCATATGGCGACGACTTTCTCCTCGTCCCCGGCGTCTGAGGACACCAAGGCATATTCATCCCCCACAGCTTTTTCCAAGGACTCGAGGAGGGGCTCGAAGTTTTCAGACGGAATCGTTCCGGCATCTGCGAAGACATATTCCGATTTTCTCAAGGCCTTCAGATCGAATTCGAACCTCCCTAGAAGCTCGAGGCCCCGGATGCTCCGCCTTATCTCATTTCTCCTTTCTTCAAGTTTATTGAATCTTCTCTCTAGCGGGAGAATTTTTCTTTCTGCCTCCGTCACAATTCTCCTCGCAATCCTCACAGCTTCCCTGCTTGTCCGCGCCTGCAGACGTTTTTTCCTCGGCACTTTGGCCCTGAAGAATTGGTCTATTACCCCCTTCACATTCTGGAGGCGCGATTGGCTCCGCGCGGTGACTTTCCCACAGGTTTCGAGCAGACGACTTGCCCTCATGCTCAAGGAGGTGCACTCCTTCAAGAGATCTGATGGGGTCTCCCGTTCAAGTTCGTAGGCCCCTATCAGCTCATCCCGCACGGAGGTTATCTGGAGGCATCCCATTTCGTGGAGGGCTCTTACAGCTATCTCCTTCCTATCCGTCGGGACTACTATTCGCGCCTCCGCCATTTTTGCGGGTCGCAACATCAGCTAACCCCTAACACTTCCTTCAAAACTAGGGCAACGGCTTTGTCTATTTTCTTTTTGCAATGTTTCTCGAGTTTCCTCATTTCTTCTCTCGTCTTCCTCAAGATCCTTTCGGCTTCTTTTTCGGCCGCTTTTCTCTTTTCCTCTTTCAGTTTTTCCACTTTTCTCTCGGCGTTCTCAATTATTTCCCCAGCTATTCGCTCGCACTCCTCATCTGCTCTTTTCATCATCTCCTCGGCTTTTCTTTGTGCTTCTCGGACGATTCTGCGAGCCATCTCCTCAGCTTCCTTTATTTTTTCAATATCCTTAGCTTTCATCCTACTCCCTCTTGGTTTCCCTAGTCAGCAATGTGCCGATTATCTGCGCGTAGGCTGGGCGCGTTATCAACACGCTGATGAGGACGCCCAGGATGGTGATTATCGCGAACCCGCGCATTGCGCCGAATCCGAGGGTTGCTAACATGAACATGGCGGCGATCGTCGTCGCTGCTGCCGCGAATATGATGGAAAAGGCGCGTCCAACCCGCCTTTTGATCGGCAACTTCCCTTCTGGCGACATCCCGGCGAGCACTTCGTCAGTTATTATAATTTGGTGATCCACTCCGGTTCCGATAACGGCGATGAGTCCCCCAATTTCGGGGAGACCAAACGTCATCGATGGGATTACTGATGCGATCCCGAGAGTTATTATCAGCTCGCACGCCATCGTTATCATTATGGGTACAGCGATCTTCAGTCTGCGATATCTCACGTAGACGAGAAGTCCGACAGCGAGAAACGCTACCGCTCCGGCCTTTGCGGCCTCCCTCAAGAACCCTCTCCCCAGCCTTGGTTCTATTTCGGTTTCGCTCACTCGCGAGACTTCCACCGGAAGGCGTTGTGAGAGGATCACTCTCAGGTCTTCGGCCTCCTTTTCGGCCTCCTGGGAGCTCCCTGTGGTGATCCTCAACCCAGTTCTAATGTTCTCCAATTTTCCAGCGATCTCCTCTGAGATGACGGGCCAGGATTTAACGCCCGCGACGCGACGTAGCCACTGAGTAGTCAGCTCTTCTTTTAAACGCGACACGTTCTCGATCGGGAAGAGCGGTTTGCCATTGTAGACGAGGTTTTCGCCCTGCACCACATTTTCGGATAGTTCATTTAGATCTCCCAAGTAGATGACTTTGCTCTTCACCCCCTTCTGCCCCTCCAAGTACTCCAAGCTCTCCGGGGGGATAGAGTCCCCTCGGATTTCGACGGCCGGGACCTGCACGTAGAACCAGTGTGCGTTCCCCCCTCTCGATTGGAGGCGAAACATCCGCGCGTTATCGTCATATTCTGCCCCCTCCAACTCCGGATCGTGATAGTATCCATCCTCGCTGAGCTTCGATTTAAACTCCTCCGTGAAAAGCAGGATGCTATCGTCGGGTCTGTCCAGGTAGATGACCCCCGGATATCCTGCCTTTCCCTCCGAGGCCCTGGCGAATCTCTCGGCCCCCTCGCTGGTGACCTCAAATGGGACGTAATACACTCCGGCGGGGTCACGTCTAACCGGGCCGACGTCTGCGAGATCCCCCCCACGCAGAGCTAGCTCGTTCTCGACGAAGACCTCGATCCTCCCCTGGTGCCCAAGTAACTTACTTGCGCGTTCTAGTGGGAGCGAGACCTCAAATAGGACAAAGTTGGTTCCCAATGGTTTGAATTGGGTACCGAGAATACCGTAGGGGTCAACTCGGAGATTGAGAGTTTTCATCACCTCCTCTTGCATCGCCTTAGGGATTTCCTTTGTAATTTCCCCCACGCTGATGCCTTCGCCGAGGTACTGGGATATCTGGTTTTCCGTCACGGTTTTTCCAATCTCTAGAGTTATCTGCCTATTTCTCATCACTTCCTCGTAAGTGTCCAAGCTCACGACGAAGGTGTTTAAGTTCTCCCGGAGCCCGACGATGAGGTTGTCTATCTCCTCATTGTCCGGAGTCCACGCGAAGTTTAAGGTTACTTTGGACCCCTGGAGTTCGAGAATTATCCTCGAGCCTCCCGTGATGTCAATTCCCCACTTCGGCCCCCTCACTAGGATGAGAGCCCCGCACAGTAGGACGACTAGGATTAGAACTCTGATCCGAATGTCTCTAAATCCTTCCACGATATCTCCTCTCCCTCTTTCCGGCATACCACAGCAAGATGCCTGAATTTAGGAACCACGTGTTGACTATGTCAGCAAGTATGCCTATGGATAAGGCCCCGGCGAATTCCTTGATGAGCGGGGGGGTCATGACGAAGTACATGGCAATAAGGGCCGTGGCCGAGGTACCGGACATCATCAAGCCGGTTTTCATGCCCTCTGCGGCTCGATCCCTAAATGTGCCGCCCAACCTCTTAAGAACCTTCGTCGAGAGGAGGATGTTTGTATCCACTGCGTATCCGATTAGAAGCAATAGACCAGCGACGGAACCGAAACTGAGCGGTATCCTGAGCAACGCCATCCCCCCGAGGGCGCCGAGGGCATCGAGTCCGACTACCAGCAGTATTCCGCCCACGGACACGCGATGGCGGATGGCAATAAATATGATGATCGCCATCGCAATTGCAGCTCCGATAATTGCATTTCTGGCATCCTCCTTGTAGACGTCGGTAATGACTGAACCCATCAGCTCCTTCGAGGTGTACTCACCCCGGACGCCTAAACGGTAAAGCAAAGGTTTTATCTGATTCTCCAGTTGGTTGTCGGTTAACTGTGCCGAGGTTTCCACGTCGTATCCACTACTAGTTTGGTAAACCTCGAACTCAGCCCCCAAGGCTTTCTGGAATTCTTCTTCCAGAGTGACGGGATCGGGTGCACCTTCCAAATTTTCCACCGCAATACTTAGGTGGGTGCCACCGGCAAAATCCATGCTCAGCGGAACCCCGCGGACGATGATGAGGATCGCGAAGACCGCCGCTAGAATCAGGGGGATCGCTATCAGGCACCTGTATGACAGGTTTCTCACTGGCCAAGAGACATCCATTCCAAACCCTCGACTAGTTTAAACATTCAAACTCCGAATAAATAATTAATCTAATGGGGGAGATAGGTGAGGACATTGAGGGAGGGGGAGAGAGCTCTACTTATCGATGAGCGCGGGAGAAAGTACTTGATCAAACTTGGAAAGCGGGAGCTCCATACGGATTTGGGCATCGTGGAGCTCTCCCAAGTAATAGGGAAAAAACCCGGGGACAAGGTGAGGTCGCATATCGGACACGAGTTCATCGTGCTTGTTCCCTCCGTGGTCGATTATCTTCAGAAGTTGAAGAGGGTTCCCCAAATAGTGCTCCCCAAAGATGCCGCGCAGATCGTTGCCCACACGGGGGTTGGGCCAGGCAGTCTGGTCGTGGATGCCGGGACGGGATCCGGAGCGCTGGCGATTTTCTTGGGGAATTTAGTCAGGCCCGACGGAAAAGTGGTCAGCTATGAGGTCAGGGGGGACTTCATCGAGGTCGCTAGAGAGAACATCGGCATGGCGGGACTTGAGGAAATAGTTACAATAAAAAATAAGAATATCTACGAGGGAATCGACGAGTCGGACGTTGACTTGGTGACGTTGGATCTACCGCGTCCCGAGCTGGTTCTCCCCCACGCCGAGCGAGCGCTGAAGCCGGGGGGCTTTCTCGCTTCTTTCTCTCCCTGTATAGATCACATCCAGAGGTTGTACAGGGAGTTGCCCAACTATCGCTTCAAAAATTATCGGACGATCGAGTGTTTGGTAAGGGATTTCGAGGTCACCGAAAGTTGCACAAGGCCGAAAAGTCGGATGATTGCACATTCGGGATATCTAACCTTCGCTAGGAGGGTTTGATACCGGCTTGAACTTATATCCGTAGTAGATGAGCCCGTCCTGGCTTTCCTCCCTTATCTGCCGGAAGGTCACCTCGACCTCATCGCCTATCTTCACGCTGTCCGGGTTGCAGTCCGTAATTTGCGCAGTTATCCTCGGCCCTTCCTCGAGTTCCACTATCGCCAGCACGTAGGGGACCGCGTCCTCAAATCCGTCGGCCGGCACGTGCACCGTGCAGTACGACACGATCTTCCCGCGGCCCCTCAACTTATATGGCTCGAGTTTCCCCATTCTTCTGCACTTGGGACAGACGGATCTCGGCGGGAAGAAAACGGTGTTACAGTTTCCACACTTCGTGCCAATCAGGTTGTACCGGTTCGGAATTTCGCGCCAGAACCTCGGAACCGCCACATCAATCACCCCTTTGAAATATGTGCACCACGCAGGTTCCCCCCGATCCCCCGATGTTATGAGCGAGCCCGATCTCCGCGCCACTGACCTGTCGCTTGCCAGCTTCTCCCCTGAGTTGAGTCACGATTTCAACTGTCTGCGCAATTCCCGTTGCTCCAACTGGGTGGCCCTTCCCCTTGAGACCTCCGCTAGTATTGATTGGGATTCTCCCATCGAGGGCGGTTTCTCCCTCCTCCGTGATTTTTCCACCTTCTCCTTTCTTGCAGAACCCTAAGTCTTCTATGGCCATTATCTCCGCGATGGTGAAGCAATCGTGGACCTCCGCGAGGTCTATGTCTTTTGGCCCTATTCCCGCCATCTTGTAGGCTTCGTCCGCCGCATGCACTGCGGCGCGAAGGCTCGTCAGCGTCGAGCGATCATGGAGAGAGAGGGCATCGCTAGCTTGTCCTGTTCCTTTTATTATTATCGGCGTGTCGGTAAACTCTCTCGCTCTGTCGGCTGGTGCCAAAATCACACAGGCGCCACCGTCGGTAATTGGGGAGCAGTCGAGTAGCTTCAGTGGCAAGGTTACTGGGGGGGAGTTCAACACGTCCTCGACGGTTATTTCTCTCCTGTATTGGGCGTACGGGTTCAAGCACGCGTTGTGGTGATTCTTCACCGCGACTTCTGCCATTTGTTCCTCCGTGGTGCCATATTCGTGCATGTGTCTGCGAGCCATAAGTGCGTACAGGGCGGGGAACGTTGATCCGATGTAGGCTTCCCACTCCTGATCAGCGGCGGTGGCCAGCGCCCCGGTAGTCTGTCCGGTTAACGTATCTGTCATCTTCTCAACTCCTCCGGCTACGACTATGTCGTGAATCCCGGATGCGACTGCTATGAATGCCTGCCGCAGAGCTACACCACCAGATGCGCACGCTGCCTCGACCCGCGTGCAGGGTATCGGGACCAGTCCGGCGTGGTCGGCGATGAGGGAAGAAATGTGCTCTTGACGGACAAATTGGCCCGCTGACATATTTCCAACGTACATAGCGTCAATTTCTTTGCCGTCTACTCCGCAATCCTCGAGAGCCCTGAGTCCAGCCTCGACTATCAGTTGCCTGAGGGAAGTTTCCCACAGTTCCCCAAATTTCGTCAGCCCCACGCCAACGATAGCCACTTCGCGCATCTACCTCACCAGTAGGCGTCTTAATTTGGCATACGTACCATAGTCGATGTACTCCTTCCGATTCACGTAATCCATCACTTTGAGGGTGGCATCACCATTGTTGTTGATACCATCTTGGACGGTTAGGGAGAAAGCGTCGCTGCCAGCTCCAGATCCATACGAGACTGCTAAGATGCGGTCCCCGGGCCTAGCGTTATCTAGGATTAGTGCGAGTCCTATTAGCGTCGAGCCAGAGTATGTGTTTCCGATTTTCGTCACTACCAGCCCCGGCAGAACTTGCTCCTTAGAGAAACCCAGAATTTTTGCAGCCTTTAGCGGAAACTTCCCGTTCGGCTGGTGGAAGACCGCATACGTGAAATCCTCTGGAGTTAGCTTCAGTTGCTGGAGGAGCCCCTTGGCGGCGGAGATTATGTGTCTAAAGTAGGCAGGTTCTCCCGTGAAGCGCCCCCCGTGCTTCGGGTAGGGCCTCATCTCGCGACGCCAGAAGTCCGGGGTGTCCGTTGTATAGGAGTAGGTTCCGTCGATTGAAGCGATGGTCCTCTTGCCGTTTCTCCCCACTATGAACGCAGCCCCGCCTGCGGCAGCAGTATATTCGAGCGCATCCCCGGGCGCACTCTGGGCGGTGTCGGCACCGACTGCCATGCCGTACTCGATCATCCCCGCTTCAACCATTCCCATACAAGTTTGGATCCCTGCTGTCCCTGCTTTGCAGGCGAATTCGTAGTCGGCGGCCGTCAGGTCGGGGGTTGCGCCCACGGCCTCGGCCACTATAGTTGCAGTGGGCTTAACGGCATAGGGGTGCGATTCCGATCCCACGTAGATTGCACCTATCTCCCGGGGATCTATATTTGCTCTTCTCACGGCGGCGCGCGCGGCTTCAACGGCTATTGTCGCCGTATCCTCGTCTGGCCCTGGCACAGACTTCTCCTCGACCATTAGTCCACGCTTGATCTGCTCCGGATCAGCTCCCCAGACCTTGGCTATTTCCTCCACTTTTATCCGGTACTGTGGTATGTATACACCATAACCGACTATCCCGACATCCATGCGCTTCCTCCATTAAATTTGATTAATTGGCGCTGATACCTACTATAAAAATTTTTTGATTGTCTATGAAATATTCGACAAATGTCGTAAATCATTAGGCTGAAATCTTCCTCAGTCTCTCTATCAACCCTTTGACGGTGGGGACTCTTGAAACCACCAAGGGGACCCGTAAACTTTCGGCGATTTTGATTCCCAGCTTGTCAACTCGCTTTAGTTTCCCGTGTAACACTACCATTCCCGGCGTGATCCCCCTTACCTTCACGGCCACCATCGGGGACCGACCGATTGTGACTCTCGTGAAAATGAGAGCACGCTCTGTTGTCAACCCGTAGAGCCTCATGAATTCCTCCGCGGATAACTCGACCACAGCTCTGATGCTATCTATTACGGTGTATCCGAAAAGTCTCTGATCCAGCAACTCCTTCCCGACGACGGTTTTCCCGTCAATGGCCCTGCACATTTCTTCACCAGTGACGGGCTCCTCGAACTCACGGATGTCCAATACGATGTCCGTGGGAAGTTGATCTCCAAACATGTGAACAAAAGCCCGTATGACGCGTCCCCCATGCCTCCGATCGTTTTCGATGAAAGAGTCAACGATCCTTTTGATCACGGCTATGCCCGGGGACTTACGTCTTCCAGATTCGTAGTCGCTTATCACCGAGGGGGAGATTTTGAGGCTCTTGGCGAGCTCCGTCTGGCTCATCCCAAATATTTCCCGCCAGCGTTTGAGGGCCCGGCTGGGTTCGCTGGAAAGGGTAATGTCGCCGGCTATCCACCTGCCGACTTTATTTTTTATTAAGTCTTCCTCGGGCATTCGGCCACCAGTTTTCCTAATTAGGTTTGTCCTTGTTGCCTCCGTTCTCCCACGCGCGGTCAAACCTTTTAGCTTTTTGAGTCGCCCTCCTCCACCGCGAGCTTCAGTATGTCCGCCTTAGTGATTATGCCGACGGGACGCCCCTTGTCCGTCACTAATAGGGCAGGATGGTGCTCAAGGATGTGGTAGATCGTATCGATGTCGGCTTTTCTGCTAACGGTGGGGAACGGCTCTTCCATGATTTCGCCCACGGTACGATGAATCAACTTGGGTATGTTCTCGCTGGATAAAATCTTCTGGATAATTGTCGTCTCCGAAATTGATCCGAGCTGTGTTTCTCCCTCCAATACTGGCAACTGGGATATCCCATTTGACTCCATCAGTTCGATAGCTTTCTTGATCTCGTCGTTTGGGCTGACATAAACGATCGGTGTAGCCATTATACGTTCGGCCGTGAGGGGGGATTCCTCAGCAAACCTTTCTAGCGCCCGCGAAATTTTCTCAAGCGTAGAGAGCCTCGGGTCCGCCGCGCCAGATTCTATCTTTGCAATGTAGGCTTGTGAGACCCCAGCTAGCTCCGCTAGCTTCGATTGGGTGAGTCCATGTTTCGCTCGTAGTGCTCGTATTTCGGAGGGTCTCAGTATGCGCATATTTCCGAGTTCAACTAGTTCCTGAAAGCTATAAATAGGGAAGAGTGACCTCCTCCCCTCGCTCTCGCAAGGGGCTTCCACTTTTCCTTCGCGCTACGC
>JAGGTB010000036.1 GCA_021163965.1 Hadesarchaea archaeon
GGAACGCATTTATAGTTTGGTGATAAAAACTCCTTGGAGTAGGGCTGGGACGGCCTGAACCTAACGCCCGTGGGAAACCGATGACCCGCACCGCGCGGGTAGGCCGGACATCGGACCTTCGTAACCGCGTCGTGGATCGAGTCCGGTGGATGAAGCAGGAAGCTCCCTGCAAAGCTGGGGGTAGTTCACGGTTTGGAAACGAATGCAGAAAAGGCGATTCCATTGGGAGCTAGAGTAGTCAAGGTCGTGGGGAGGAAGATTCTCGACAGTCGAGGGAACCCCACGGTAGAGGTGGATATCTGGGCGAAGTCAGAGGACGGGAGAGAGGGTTTCGGAAGAGCGGCGGCCCCGAGCGGTGCCAGCCGGGGGAAGCACGAGGTAGTTGCGTTTCCCGAAGGGGGAGTTGAGGAATCCCTCGCGATGGTCGAGGAACTCGGAAAAAAGCTCGTGGGGACGGAGTTGGATCAGAAGTCCATCGACAGGTTTTGTTGGGAATTCGACGGCACACCCGATCTTCACAGGGTCGGTGGAAACGCCGTGGTTGCAATTTCTATGGCCGCGGCAAAGGCGGCGGCCAACGTTAGCAATCTCCCGTTGTATAGGTACCTTGGCGGAGAAAACGCTGTGAGACTCCCATATCCGCTGGGTAATGTTCTCGGCGGCGGCGCACACGCTGGCGCTTCTGCTCCGGACATCCAAGAGTTTCTAGTTCTCCCAGTCGGTGCTAAGAGGATAGTGGAAGCCGTGTTCGCCAACGCTAGGGTTCACAGACGGGTTAAGGAGCTCATCCCAGCTAAGGACAAAAACTTCACCGGAGGCAAGGGGGACGAGGGCGCGTGGGCTCCTAACCTCGGAAACCGCGACGCGCTCGAGGTGGTCTCCGAGGCGTGCGAGGACGTATCGGATGAGATAGGATTCGAGGTCAGGCCTGCGCTCGACGTGGCCGCCAGTAGCCTCTTCGACGGGAGTGAAGGGAAGTACGTGTACGATCGGGAGGGGAAGCGACTGGACACGGGGGAGCAAGTGGAATTTATCTTGGATCTCGTGGACTCCTATAAGCTCGCCTACGTCGAGGATCCAGTTCAAGAGGAGGATTTCGATTCGTTCGCTGAGCTTACGCGGAAGGTCGGGGACAGGTGTCTAATCTGCGGGGACGATCTGTTTGTTACTAATCCCGAGAGGATCAGGAAGGGAATAGAGGTTGGGGCTGCTAACGCAGTTCTCATTAAACCAAATCAGATCGGCACGCTCACGGACACCTTCGAGGCCGTGAACCTCTCGAAGGGGAGCAACCGAGTGCCGGTGATGTCTCATCGGTCTGGAGAGACCCCGGACGAGACCATTGCCCACCTTGCGGTCGGCTATGGTTGTCCGATAATTAAGACGGGAGCTGTCGGAGGCGAGAGGATAGCCAAGCTCAACGAACTTATACGCATTGAAGAGGAACTTGGGGACAGAGGGAGAATGGGTGAGATATGGTGCAAGTGAGCGACAACTCCAAGGCGGAGATATCAGAGGGGCTAGTGGAGATCGATCAATACCTCTCAAGTGGGGTACACATTGGCACCCGTCAGAAGACTGGAGCGATGGCTTCCTACATTTATAGGGTCAGGCCCGACGGTCTCTACGTGCTCGATGTTCGGAAGACGGACGAGCGTATCCGTTTGGCTGCGAAGCTGATAGCGCAGTTCAGCCCGGAGGATGTGCTGGCGGTGAGCGCTAGGCAATACGGGCAACGCCCGGTGACGAAGTTTGGGGAGGTCACAGGAGTCAGAGTGAATGCCGGGAGGTTCATCCCCGGGACCCTGACGAATCCCTCTCTTCCGACATATCTGGAACCGAAGCTCCTGATAGTGACGGACCCCGTCGCTGATGACCAGCCCCTACGGGAGGCTGTGGATGTGGGAATTCCGGTTGTAGGGCTCTGTGACACAGATAACGAGACTGCTGGTATCGATCTGGTTATCCCCACCAACAACCGGGGGCGGAAGGCCCTGGCCCTGGTTTACTGGTTGCTCGCAAGGGAAGTGTTGCGAGAAAGGGGGGATCTCTCCAAAAACGATAAGTTCAATGTCTCGCTCGAGGAGTTTGAGGCCAAGTTAGAGGAGCAGGAGAAATAGTTGGTGTTGGGATGAGACCTCCAGCGGTCGCGGGGCAATTTTATGCGGGGTCCGAGTCCTCGCTCCGCGAACAAATCGAATGGTGTTACCTCCACAGGATTGGTCCAGGAGAGATCCCGAGGGTGAAGCCCGGTCCGCGCAGGATATTGGGTCTTGTCTCCCCCCATGCTGGTTATTCTTATTCGGGGCCGGTTGCTGCTCACGGGTTTTCTAGCCTAGCCGCTGACGGAAAGCCCGATTCGTTTGTGCTCATAGGCCCAAACCACTACGGGATCGGGTCGGGGGTTTCGATAGTGACATCAGGGAAGTGGTCCACCCCGCTGGGAGAGGTGGAAATTAACGGATCCCTCGCGAAGGCAATTATGAATGCCTCGGAGATATTGGATGAGGATGAGGTTGCCCACTCTCACGAGCACTCCATAGAGGTTCAGCTTCCTTTCCTTCAGTATCTCTTCGGTGGGAATTTCAAAATTGTCCCGATATGTATGATGATGCAGGACGAGGAGACGAGCAGAGATGTGGGTCTGGCGATAGCCGAGGGAATATCCGGGAGAGACGTTGTGGTTATAGCCTCTACGGATTTCACCCACTGTGGTCCAGCGTACGGCCAGATTCCACCCAGCGGGAAGCGGGTTGATGAGTTTGCGGAGGAGCAGGATAGGAGGGCAATCGGGGAAATAGTCCGCTTGAACCCCGAGGGACTCTTCAGAGTTGTTAAGGAGCATCACATAACGATGTGTGGCTATGGGTGCGTTGCGGCGATGTTGTTTGCTGTGATGGAGAGGGCTGAACGTGGAGAGCTCTTGAGATATGCAACTTCCTATGATATCGCGCCCGGGAGCAACGCCGTGGGATATGGTTCGATTGTAATTAGGTGATTCGCTTTGGGCGATGGGGGGACGGAGGCAAAAAACTTGGTTCTTTCCAGCAGAATGAGGGGTCCGGGGGGAACTCGCCCCATCGTGGTAAAACTTGGTGGGAGCGTCATCACGGACAAAAGCAGGAAATTTTGCGTCAGACGTGAGGTGCTAAAGCGCCTTGCAGAGGAACTGGCGGCGACTGGCGAACCTCTCGTGGTGGTTCACGGTGGGGGGTCTTTCGGTCACCCCCTAGCATCCGAATACGGCTTGAGATCTGGCTTGAGGGAGAGAAGTCAGCTCATAGGGGTTTCCCTCACGCATAGGGCGATGGAACAGCTCAATGGTTATGTCATCGAAGCTCTTCAAGGCGCCGGGTTGCCCGCAGTGGCAATCCAACCGTCGGCATGTGCTGTGATGGAAAGAGGTAGGATAGCTTACATGGAGATCCGCGCTTTTAAGGAGTTCCTAGGTCTTGGTCTCGTTCCGGTCTCGTACGGCGATGTTGTTCCGGATCTTGCTAGAGGGGTAAGCATTCTGTCTGGGGATCAGCTCGTCGTTTATCTAGCGCAAAAGCTGAATGCCAAGCGCGTCGTCATCGGGGTCGATGTGGGAGGGGTTTATACAGGTGATCCCAAAGTGGATAAAGAGGCGAAGCTCATCAGGGAGATAACGCCGGAGGATTGGGAGAAGATGGAAAAGTCAATAGGTGGCGCGCGCGGACCGGATGTGACGGGAGGGATGGCGAACAAGATTAGGGAACTCCTAGAGCTGGCTAAATGCGGAATCGAGGCCCAGGTAGTGGACGCTACCAGACCGGGAGTCGTGAAGCGGGCCATCCTGGGCGAGCCGGGGATGGGAACGAGGATAATCTCAAGGTGAAAAAAGGTGGACAAGCGCATTCAAGGGCGGAAGCTAGATCACATCAAGATATGTTTAAACGAGGATGTTGAGTCTCGCTTCAAGAGCACGGGATTTGACGAAATAGAACTGGTGCATGAGGCACTGTCGGACATGGATTTGAACGATGTGGATGTCAGCACTAGTTTTTTGAAGGCGGAATTGCAGGCGCCGATAGTGATATCCGCGATGACCGGGGGGCACAGGGGTGCGCGGAAAATCAACCTAGCGCTCGCTGGTGCCGCGCAGGAGCTCGGGATAGCATTTAGCGTGGGCAGTCAGCGGGCTGCCTTTGAGGACGAAAGAATGGCTAGGAGTTATCAGGTGCGGAAGGTCGCACCCGATATCTTTCTGATCGCCAATCTTGGGATGTCTCAGTTCTGTCAGGGATATGGAGTGGACGAGGCTCGAAAGGCGGTGGAGATGATAGATGCGGACGCATTGGGCATACACCTGAACCCCCTTCACGAGGCGATCCAGAGGGAGGGAGAGCCAAACTACGGTTGCGGTCAGGAGAAGTTGACCGAGATTTGTTCCGCTCTTGAGGTCCCCGTGATTGCGAAGGAGACTGGAGGGGGGATAAGTGCCTCTACGGCTTTGAGGCTGGTTCAGGCTGGAGTTTCGGCCATAGATGTCAGCGGGGCCGGTGGGACTTCTTGGGCGGGAGTGGAGGCCCTCCGGGACCCCTCCAGTGCCAGACTTGGCGATGTCTTTTGGGACTGGGGCATCCCCACAGCGGTGGCGACGGCGGAGGTTGCAAGAGTAGTTCGGGTGCCAGTGGTATCGAGCGGGGGGGTGCGAACTGGGGCGGATGCTGCAAAGGCTATAGCCCTCGGCGCAAATCTTGTCGGAATTGCCTTGCCCCTTTTGAGGGCGGCGAGGAGGGGAAGGGAGGGGGTCATTTCGTGGCTGAAGGACTTCATAATGGAACTTAAGATCGCGATGTTTCTGTGCGGTTGCCGAAACCTCAGGGAGCTTAGCAGAGCTCCCCTCATAGTTCTTGGAACTACCAGAGAGTGGTTTATCTCCCGTAACATAGATCCAAATGAGCTTGCACAGAGGGGGAAGCGATGTCGATAAAAATCCTTCCATTGGGGGGTTTGGGTGAGGTCGGAAAGAATATGACAGCTGTCGGCTTCGACGGTACCTACGTGATAGTGGATATGGGGATCAAGCTGGAGAGCATTTTGGGGTTTGACGATGCGAACATAGGCGAGATGGGAAAATCGGAACTGATAAACATCGATGGGATACCCGACGATACTCCCATCCGAAGGAAAAAAGTTGCGGCAATTCTACTCACGCACGGTCATCTGGATCACATAGGCGCCGTGGGAAAATTGGCCCATGGGTACAACGCTCCGATTTACGGGACACCTTTTACGGTGGAGCTGGTGAAGGATGTGATTCGGGAGGAGAATGTCTTCAGGGTCACGAACGAACTCAGGTGCGTAAATCCGGGCGAGACGGTGGAGATTGGAAACCTTTCGGCTGAGTTCATCCAAGTTACCCATAGCATCCCCCAGACTTGTGCGGTCGCTATCCGCGGTCCAGGTGGAAGCGTGCTCTGTGCGAGCGACTTCAAGCTCGACGATAAACCGTTGCTCGGGCCGACCACGGATATCCAGAGTCTGAAGAGGTTGGCAAACGACGGTCCAGTGGCAGCTCTGGTGGGTGCGGTGAGGCTCGAGGAAGAGGGGCCGACGCCCTCCGAATCCAAGGCTAGGCTGATGTTGCGGGAGGTTATGGACTCGGCGGCCTCTGGGGGTGGGGCGGTGTTGGTGACGACTTTCTCCTCCCATATTGCTCGCCTGAGGTCGGTGGTTGAGCTTTCTTACGAGCTTGGACGAATTCCCATTCTGCTCGGTCGCTCATTGGAGAGGTACTGTCTGTCCGCGATGAAATTGGGTCTTGTGGACTTTCCCGAGGAGCTGGGCATCTACGGAAGGCCCAATCTCGTTCGGAGGGTGTTGCGGGAGGTGAGGGGAACGCGCGAGGACTACGTGCTCGTAGTCACCGGTCATCAGGGTGAGCCGAACTCCGTGCTCACGAGAATTGCGGACGGGAAACTTCCCTTCAAGATCAAGAAGAAGGATGAGGTAATATTTTCTGCCAGCGTGATTCCAAATCCCTTGAACATCTCGAATCGTGAACTCCTAGAGACAAAGCTCCACATCCAAGGAGCTCGTATCCACAGGGATGTTCACGTTTCTGGTCATGCTGGAAGGAAGGATACGAGGAAGTTTATCGAGCTCGTGAACCCGGAGTACCTGATCCCCTGCCACGGTACGTACGATAAACTAGAGATACTCGCGAATATGGGGCGAGAAATGGGTTATCCGAAGGATAGAATCCCCATCCTGCAAAATGGGAGGATGTTGGTACTGGGTGGTTGAATGGATTTGATGAAATACCTCCAAAAGCGCGCGAGACTCGTCGAGCTTCAGATGAGCAAGCTCTTCCCGGAGCGAATAGAACCGAAAATCCTTACTGATGCTTGCAGGCACCTGTTCAAGGCCGGGGGCAAGAGGATTCGCCCGGTCTTAACCTTGGCCTCAGCTGAGGCTGTGGGGGGAAAAGCTGAGGATGCCCTCGAGGCGGCAGCGGCTCTCGAATTTCTCCACACTTTTACCCTCATTCACGATGACATAATGGACCGCGACGAGTTCAGACGAGGGGTCAAGACTGTTCACATGATATGGGGGGAACCGATTGCCATAGTCTCGGGCGATGCTCTTTTCGCCAAGGTCTTCGAGGGGATAACTGCGAATGTCAAGCGTCTCGGATTGTCTCTCAGACGAGCGACTGAAGTGTTCGCGACGGTCAGCAGGGCGAGCTTTGAGATATGCCAAGGTCAGACTTTGGACATGGTGTTCGCTAATCACAAGAGAGTTAGTGAAGAAGAGTATATGCGGATGATCAGTTTGAAGACGGGAGCTTTAATGGAGGCGTCTACTAGGGTTGGGGCAATACTCGGTGGCGGAAAACCGCGGGAAGTTGAGTCTCTCTCCCGGTACGGAAGATTGCTGGGAATAGCTTTCCAGATACGAGATGACGTGCTGGGCGTGGCGGGGGAGGAGAAAAAGTTTGGTAAACCTGTGGGGGGCGATATCAGAGAAGGTAAGCGAACGCTTCTGGTTGTTAGGGCTCTCGAGGTATCTCCTCCCAGAAAGCGTTCCCGACTTCTTCAAATACTGGGCAAAAGGGATGCGTCCGGGAAGGACGTGAAGGAAGCCATATCGATCCTGCGGGATAGCGGAGCAATTGACTATGCAGTCGAGAAATCTTCGGAGTTGATCGAGCGGGCTAAGTCGGAGCTGCGTGCTCTTAAGGACTCGGAGGCAAAGGATTTTCTTCTCGAACTTGCAGATTTTACGATTGCCCGGGAGATTTAGGGAAAATGAAGTGGAAAGGGATTAGTTACTCTATCCGTCGGTGGGCTCTAGCAAATGCCCTAGAGCATGGTGGCAAGGCTAGCCCAAAGGCGGTTATTGGCAAGCTGATGGCGGAACGTCCGGATCTAAAGGCGAAAATCTCGGAGATAACAAGGATAGTTGCAAAGGAAGTAGAAAGGGTAAACCGGCTGTCATCCGAGCAACAACGAGTCGAGCTGGAGAGGTTGGGCCCCCCTAAGAGGGTGGAGCACAGGGAGCGTCGAGGTCTCCCGGAGCTTCCGGATGTTGATAGGTTCCCGAAGGTCGTCACACGATTTGCGCCAAATCCAAATGGTCCTCTTCATCTAGGCCACGTCAGAACAGCTCTGCTTTCCTATGAGTACTCCCGGAAATATAACGGTAAGTTTATCCTTCGGTTTGAGGACACGAACCCAGCAAACGCGCTGGACGAAATGTACGACCTGATAAGAGAGGATCTGAGGTGGCTTGGCATCGAGTGGGATGAGGAATATCTGCAGTCAGGTCGTCTGGAAATTTACTACAGATACGCGGAGAAGCTGTTGGGGGCGGGGGACGCTTATGTTTGCACGTGCAACGTCGGTAAGTTCAGGGAGATGCGGGACCGTGGTAGGGCTTGTCCTTGCCGAAATCTCAGTCCGGATGAGCACTTGAGGCGCTGGAAGGGGATGCTCGAGGGAAGATTCGATGAGGGGGAGGCCGTGGTCAGGATAAAAACGGACTTGGGGCACCCGAATCCCGCGCTGAGGGACTGGCCGATATTCCGGATAGTTACGACTCCTCACCCGAAGGTGGGAAGGCGCTACAGGGTTTGGCCGCTTTACAATTTCTCGGTCTCTGTGGACGATCACGAACTTGGTGTGACGCACGTAATCCGGGGGAAGGAGCACGAAGTGAACGAGATGAGGCAGAGACAACTTTTCGAGCGTTTGGGATGGGACTACCCAGTAGCGATTCAACATGGCAGACTGTCGATTTCTGGGACGGTTCTCAGCAAGACCAAGACCATGGATGGAATCCGGGAGGGGAGATACGAGGGATACGATGATCCGAGACTTGGGACGATTGTGGCCCTTAGACGAAGAGGGTTTTCTCCAGAAGCTGTGAGGCGGGTCATTTTGGACATCGGGCTCACACCCGTCAATTCCATGCTTAGCATGGATACCCTCTGCGCCGAAAACCGCAGGATAATCGACCCGCGTGCCAATCGTTATTTCTTTGTTCCGGATCCCCAAAGGCTTTCAATCAAGGGGGTGCCTAGAATGAGTGAAGTCCGCCTGCGCCTGCATCCGAGCCATCCAGAGCGTGGGGACCGTATCATACCTCTACAAAGGGAAGATACCGGGTTGGTCGTGTGGATTGCATCAGGGGACGCGTCAACGATGAGAAGTGGAGAGATCGTGCGCCTGAAGGACTTCCTGAATTTCAAGCTGATTTCCCGCGAGCCGTTAGAGGGAAAGTTCGCGGGGTTTGAAGTCCTGAACGTTCCCAAGGTTCAGTGGGTATCGGCAGGGGCGGTCGAATGTGAGGTGTTGAAACCGGATGGTTCTCGAGATCAGGGACTTGTGGAGCCGGGGATATTAAAGTTGTGTCCCGGCGAGGTCGTTCAGTTTGAACGCTATGGATTTGTTCGGATAGAAAAACTTAAGCCAAGCATCATGGCAGTTTTTGCCCACAGGTAGCGGTTTTGCAGTAAAGGCTAAACCTCTCGGCGGTAAATTAATAAATAATTGAGGTGAAAAACCTAAAAGCCACCAAACCTATGAGTGATGAGGCAATCTGAAGGAGGTGTTAAATGTGGCTGAAAAACCGATTTACGTCCGGTTTGAGGTACCAAAGGAACTAGCCAATCAAGTATATGAGGCGGTGGAGAAGGCGCGGGACACGGGAAAAGTGCGAAAAGGGGTCAATGAGACGACAAAGGCGATCGAGCGCGGTGAGGCTAAGCTGGTAGTGATAGCAGAGGACGTGGATCCGGCTGAAATAGTCGCGCATCTGCCCCCCCTGTGCGATGAGAAGGAAGTCCCCTACATTTACGTTCCAGACAAGCGAGAACTGGGATCCGCCGTTGGCATCGATGTCCCCTCTTCTTCGGTAGCGATAATCGAATCTGGCGAGGCGAAGGATCTAGTGGAATCGATCGTGAGCAAGATTAAGGAACTCAAGAAGTGAGTCAAATGCCGGAAGAGGGAGATGCGGGTACCCCAGTGGAGGTAATAGAAATCCGCGCGCGCACTGGAGCAACCGGCGAGATTCTGCAGGTCAAGGGCAAGATACTTGAGGGCCGGGATAAGGGGAGGATCCTCACCCGCAATGTGAAAGGTCCTGTGCGCGTCGGGGATATCCTGATGCTCCGCGAGACCGAGCGCGAGGCTAGGGAGATAAAGGTGCCGTAGATGCCGGTGTCCAGAAAGTGTTCATTTTGTGGCGGGAGCATAGACCCCGGATCGGGTTTGATGTTCGTGAAGCGCGATGGTTCCATTTCGTTCTTTTGTTCTAGCAAATGCGAGCGCAATTTTAGGTTAGGCAGGAAGCCCAGGCGCGTTAAGTGGACCGAGCGCTCGAGAAGGATGAGGGGAAAAGCTTGAGCGAACGGCGCTTGGATCAAACTTAAGCGGAGAAATTTTGCCCTGACAATCGCGGGAAAAATTACTTGGGATATTCCAGAGGTTGTGGCAAGGTTTTATTCCTATGCGACGACGAACCTTTTACCTAAACGGCCGAATAGCATATTGGTGTTCATAGTGGCAGGACGGAGAATCCGCCAGCCCATAGTATCCGTGCTCGGACACGTCGATCACGGAAAGACTCTGCTCTTGGATAGGATTAGGGGGACGACCGTAGCGGCTAGGGAAGCTGGGGCCATCACTCAGCATATTGGGGCCACGGAGGTTCCGGTGGAAACGATCGAGGAACTCTGTAGCGGGATAATGGAGAGGTTTGGGGTAGGAGTGAAATTGCCGGGTCTACTTTTTATAGACACCCCCGGCCACGAGGCATTCGCAAACTTGCGGCGTCGTGGAGGGGCACTTGCGGATCTTGCCGTTCTTGTGATAGACATAAATGAGGGATTCATGCCTCAAACGCTCGAGTCGATTAGCCTCCTGAAGTCCACGCGCACGCCTTTCGTGGTGGCGGCAAATAAGATAGATCTCGTCCCGGGATGGCGTCCAGTAGAGGGGGCTTGTTTCATGGACTCGGTTGGGAAACAGAACAGATTCACCCAAGCGGAGATAGATAGGAAGATTTACGAGTTGGTGGGGAAGCTTCACGACCTCGGATTCGACGCCGAGAGATTTGACAGGGTCGGCGATTTCCGCAGGCAAGTGTGCATAGTCCCAACTAGTGCCAAAACCGGCGAGGGAATTCCGGAGTTGCTGGCGATCTTGGCTGGGCTGGCGCAGCGCTTCATGGGAAAGGAGCTAACGGTCGAAGTCCGGGGACCAGCTAGGGGCACGGTCCTTGAGGTTAAGGAGGAAGTTGGGCTTGGCACGACGATAGATGCGATAATCTACGAGGGGACTTTGTCGAAGAGGGAGACCATAGCTGTCGGGGGTTTGAGGGATGTGATGGTCTCCAAGGTACGTGCTCTGTTGCAGCCGAAGCCTCTTGATGAGATCCGAGATCCGCAGGATAAGTTCCGCTACGTGGACGAGGTTGTCGCCGCCGCCGGCGTCAAAATAGTGGCTCAGGGGCTGGAGGGGGCCCTAGCAGGAGCACCAGTATGGGCTGTGAGGTCTGAGAAGGAAATTGACGAGCTAAGGCAAAAAGTTCGGGATGAACTCGATCGTCTTCGCATAGCGTTGGATATCAATGGAGTAGTAGTGAAGGCGGACACCTTGGGCTCACTAGAGGCGCTGGAGGGACAACTCCGGGTGCACAGGGTGCCAATTCGGCGCGCTGACATTGGGGAGGTTTCGCGGCGTGATGTGGTCGAGGCGGCCACCGTCGCTAGGGACGATCCGCTTCTCGGCGTCGTCCTAGCGTTCAACGTCGGAGTATCACCTGATGCGCGGGAAGAGGCGCGCAATCGGGGTGTCCAGTTGATAAAGCAGAACGTTATTTACAAGCTGATCGAAGCTTACGAGGAGTGGGTTGAACAGAAGCGTGAGGAAGTTAAGAGGAAGAAGCTGGAGGGTTTCTTCAGACCAGCGAAGTTCGTCATCAAGCAGGGGTTCGTGTTCAGGCGCAGTAATCCAGCGATTGTTGGAGTGGACATCCTCGGTGGCGTGTTAAAGCCGAAGTCCCCCATTATGCGCAAGGACGGCCGTCAAGTAGGGAAAATCAAGGAGATCCAGAGGGAGCGGGAAAGTGTGGCGGAGGCCAAGATGGGGGACGAGCTCGCGGTCTCCATAGAAGGGGGAGTCGTCGGCAGAAACATAAATGAGGGGGACATCTTGTACGTCGACATCCCCAGGGACCACGTGATAGTTCTGAAGCGCGATCTCAAAGACGTGCTGTCCGCTGACGAACTCGATGTGCTAGGAGAAATTATAGCTGTGAAGCAACGGAAGGATCCTACTTACGGGATAATGTGAGCCCATTTTAACGGTATACTTGTAATGTTAGGTAATAAGCAGGGATTATTGGGAGACAATATGGCTGGAATGGAATTTTGGCAAGAAAAAGATCGAGTATTGCAGCGGTCGTCGTAGCCCTGCTGGAGTCGACGCTTGCCTGCTTTTTCCTATCCGAGCTCGCCAAGCGCTACGGTGCGGGGTAACCGGTTGGATCATTTATAAAAAGGCGCGGGGGAAATAATGTGACATTACGGTGATGTCGTGGTCAAGATAGTGATCTCCGATCCCTCAACTGGGAAGGCCTACCAAGTGGAAGTGGACGAGACGAGGTTTCGGAAGCTCGTGGGCCTTAGAATAGGAGACAAGTTCGGCGGGGAGTTAATAGGGCTATCCGGTTATGAGCTTCAAATTACGGGTGGCACGGATAAGGATGGATTCCCAATGCGCTTTGATGTCATGGCCCCCCGTAGGGCTAGGGTTTTGATTTCTAGCCCCCCCGGCTTCCGGCCAAAGATGGAGGGTGAGCGCAGGCGAAAGATGGTTCACGGTGGCACAGTTTCCCCCACAATTGTTCAGCTGAACACCAAAGTCGCGAAGGGGGGCAACAAGCCACTTGAAGAGATTTTGAGGCCAGAAGCGGTCGGTGAGGAAGAGAAAAAGTCTGAGGCGTCAGAGGAAAAATCGAGCTGATGAACCCCCTTGCTGACGGACTAAGGATGGGAGTTTTTCCTCCGCGCCAAGTTTTATAGCAGAAGGGCGAGAATTGTTGAGCGATTAACGGGATGGGGGATCTAATTTGTCTCTTCCAGTAGTGAACTTGGGGATGATTGGCCACGTCGATCACGGCAAGACAACTCTCACGGAGGCCCTTTCAGGCGTATGGACGGATCGACATAGCGAGGAACTTAGGCGCGGGGTCTCCATCAAACTTGGCTACGCCGATGCGGTTTTCAGAAAGTGTCCCGAATGTGGCACCTATACTGTAAAGGAAAAGTGCCCGGAGTGCGGTGGGAAGAGTAAACCCGTTCGCCGGATTTCCTTCGTTGATGCTCCCGGCCACGAAACCCTTATGGCGACGATGCTTTCCGGGGCGGCGATAATGGACGGCGCGGTTCTCGTGATAGCGGCGAACGAGCCGTGCCCGCAACCTCAAACCAAGGAGCACCTTATGGGGCTCGACATAATCGGCGTCCGTCACGTCGTCGTTGCGCAGAATAAAATAGAGCTGGTCTCGCGCGAAGGGGTCATCAAGAATTACGGGCAAATTAGGGAGTTTCTGAAGGGGACGTTCGCCAAGGATGCTCCGATAGTCCCGATCTCGGCGGTCCACAGGGTCAACATAGACAAGCTCATCGAGAAGATAGAGGAGCACATTCCGACCCCGGAGCACGATCTCTCCAAGCCCCCGAGAATGTACGTCGCCCGCTCATTTGATGTCAATCTGCCGGGAACCGAACCGGAGAAGCTCACGGGTGGGGTCATCGGCGGGGCTCTCATTCAAGGCAGGTTGAAGGTCGGAGACGAGATAGAGATCCGTCCCGGGTTGCGCGTGGAAAGGGGCGGAAAGACCTCTTGGGAGCCGCTGGTTTCCGAGGTGGTGAGTCTGCACACGGGCGGGAAGTCCGTTAAGGAGGCGACCCCCGGGGGCCTGCTAGGCGTCGGTACAAAGCTGGATCCCTCCCTGACGAAGGCGGACTCCCTTGTTGGGTCGGTAGCGGGGAAGCCGGGAACCCTTCCGCCGCTCCTCGAGTCCTTCCAGCTGGAGGTTCACCTCCTGGAGCGAGTGGTCGGCATAAGGGAGGAGATAAAGGTGGAACCATTGAACACCGGTGAGCCATTAATGATGACCGTTGGCACGGCCGCCACGGTTGGGGTCGTGACGAGTGCCAGGGGGTCCACGGCGGAGGTGAAGCTGAAGCTCCCCGTGTGTGCCGACGTGGGAGCGCGCGTCGCGGTCAGTAGGCGGGTGGGAGGGAGATGGCACCTCATTGGATATGGAATTATAAAGTGACTCGGCGAGAGCGATGCCGGATTTGCGAGTGATAGCTGATACGAACTTTTTGATGATCCCGGGACTCTTCGGGGTGGATATTTTCGGCGAGCTGGACAGGATTACGGAGAGGAAGTACAGGCTCCTCGTTCCCAAGCCCGTGGTGGAGGAATTGAAGGAAATCGCGGCGGAGGGGGGTCCGCGCGAGCGATCTGCTGCCCGCATAGCTTTAGATATATTACTACTATCCGGCGCCGAGGTGGTCGACATTGAGCCTCCGGCGGACGATGCGATCTTGAAATTGGCGCGCGAGCACAAGTATGTCGTGGGAACCAACGACGCAAAGTTGCGCAGGAAGTTGAGGAGCAACGGGATTCCGGTCGTGTATCTTCGGCAGAAATCCCATCTTTCAATTGATGGCGGTTACAATTACAAAGTCTAATTGGAGTAGGACTAGGTTGCTGTCCGTGTTAGTCCTCTAATGCCTTCGGTTGCAATTGGACGGTCGTGGCTTTTCTGCTTGAGGCTCCTCACGGGGGCACAGATTGAGTTAAGATTGTTAAGGCAAAGCGGAATTCCGTACGACGCTTGAGTTTGACCGTGTTGCGTTAGCAACAGACGCGCTGGCCGACTATAGGGGCAACGAGGGTGGTCTCCAAATGGGAAAAATATTTATTTGTCGCACTTCTGAGCAACACAGGTATGGTGGGGTTCCAGCTAGTTGATCTAGCAACGGTGGCGGGATTCCTTGCGCTGGTGTTTGCTGGAGGTCTCAGTCTCTGGATCATACGCCAGCCTAGCGGAACCTCTCGGATGAGAGAGCTTTCAGAGACCATCTACCGGGGGGCGATGACTTTCTTAAACAAAGAGTACTTGGCGATAGCCGCGTTCGTGGCGGGCATGGCTGTTCTCCTCGCTTTGGTCATAACCCCTGAGGTCGCCATCTGCTACGTCTTCGGCGCTCTCCTCTCGGCGCTCGCAGGCAATATCGGAATGAGGGTTGCTACCAAATCGAACGCCCGCGTGGCGGAGGCTACGAGAAGGAGCTTGGGTAAGGGCTTGAAGTTGGCGTTTTCCAGCGGCGCTGTGATGGGGATGACAGTTGTTGGATTGGGCTTGTTGGGCCTGAGCATAGTTTATCGCGCTTTCCCCGATCCGGGTATAATAGTTGGCTTCGGCTTTGGGGCCAGCTCCATAGCCCTCTTCGCGCGCGTGGGGGGTGGTATTTACACGAAGTCCGCCGACATGGGCGCGGATTTAGTTGGTAAGGTTGAAGCAAAGATACCGGAGGACGATCCTCGAAATCCGGCAGTGATAGCGGACAACGTCGGGGACAACGTCGGAGACGTTGCCGGCATGGGCGCCGACCTTTTTGAGTCCTATGTGGGGTCGATCATCGCGGCTATGGCGATAGGGTTCGCGAGCGCCAATGGATCCGGGGAGCGGTTTGTGTTTCCACTGGGTCTCGCGGGGGTGGGGATTCTGTGCTCGATAATTGCAACTTCCTTCGTTCGTGTCGGCAAGGGAAGGGGGATTGGGGCCCTTCACGCGGCGCTCAACAAGGGGGTTTTCGGAAGCGCGGCGTTGTTTGCGATCGGCGCGTGCATTTTGACCTTTCTGTTGCTAGAGGAGATTGGGGTGTTTTATGCCGTGCTCGCCGGGTTGGCGGCCGGCATAGCGATAGGGCTCTCGGCGGAGTACTTCACGGAGAACAGGTTTTTCCCCGTCCGGTCTATTGCTGAGTCCTCCAAGACTGGTCCCGCGACGAACGTGTTGAGCGGGTTCTCCGTGGGGATGTTTAGCACCGCGATTCCCGTCGCCGCAGTGTGCGTCGCCATGGCGGTGGCTTACCACTTCGCGGGCTTCTATGGCGTCGCAGTGGCAGCCGTTGGAATGCTCGGTACCTTGGGCATAACGCTGGCAACGGATACCTACGGCCCCGTAGCCGACAACGCCGCTGGGATCGCGGAAATGGCGGGTATGGGTAGCCGCGTCCGCGCCCGAGCCGAAAAGCTCGATGCTGTTGGGAACACCACGGCGGCGATTGGAAAGGGGTTTGCTATAGGCTCGGCGGCGCTGACGGCCCTCGCACTGTTTTGGGCGTACACCGAGGCGGCGGAAATCCCGTCGCTAAATCTGATGAGCTCTGGCGTGGTGGTTGGGCTCTTTGTAGGTGCAGCGTTGCCCTTCCTTTTCTCGGCCCTCACAATGCGCGCGGTCAGTCGAGGTGCCTCTCTGATGGTCGAGGAGGTGCGGAGGCAATTTCGGCAAATTCCGGGGCTTCTCGAGGGAAGAGCCAAGCCCGACTACGATCGCTGCATTACCATAAGTACCACTGCGGCCCTGAGGAATATGGTCCTCCCCGGTGCACTTGCGGTTGGCACGCCCATTTTGGTGGGCTTTGTGTTGGGTCGGGAGGCTCTCGGCGGGCTGCTGGCTGGGGCGATCGCCACAGGGCTCCTGCTCGCAATAACCCTCGCTAACGCTGGGGGAGCTTGGGACAACGCAAAGAAGTACATCGAGGAGGGCCGGTTCGGCGGAAAGGGTAGCGAAGCGCACGCTGCATCTGTGATAGGGGACACCGTGGGGGACCCGTTCAAAGATACCTCCGGGCCCTCCCTGAATATACTGATCAAGCTCATGTCAATGGTTGCGCTACTGTTTGCTCCCTTATTTTAACGAAGGGAGATTTGGTGTCCTTGAACTTCTTTAGAATTTATAAGGAGGTAGAAGGAAGAAAAACAAGTGTTCGAATGAGTAAGGGCTGACCCTTGTGATCTGGTTGATTTAGGCAGGTGGTGAGATGTACAAAATCGTGACCGTACGGGACACCGTCAGGGTTCCTCCGGACAGGTTCGAGGAACCTTTGGAAGAAGCCGTTATCGACATCCTGCGAGAAACCTACGAAGGAGTAAGTGACGAGGACCTAGGCGTGATACTATCAATAATTAAAGTTAGGAATATAGGTGTTGGCAAGGTGATAATGGGCGATGGGGCGAGCTATCACGATACGATATTTGATGCCTTGGTGTACAAGCCCGAGCTTCACGAGGTAGTGTTGGGGGAAGTAGTTGAGATAGTTAGCTTCGGGGCATTCGTCCGCTTGGGCCCCATCGACGGATTGATTCACGTGTCGCAGGTGACCGATGATTACATCAGTTACGACAGGAAGAAGGGCACGCTGACGGGCAAGGAGACAAAGCGCACGCTGAGGGAGGGTGATAAGGTCCGCGCTAGGATAGTAAGCGTGAGCATAAAGCGCGGCACTAGGGGGGGAAAGATAGGTCTGACAATGCGACAGCCCGGTCTGGGAAAGCTCGAGTGGATAGAGGAAGACCGTAAGAAAAAGAAGGAGGAAGCTGAAAAATGACGAAGATGGCGTGCAGGAAGTGCCATAGGATAGTCGAAGGGAAAATATGTCCGGTTTGCAAGAGTTCCTCCTTGTCCGACGACTGGAAGGGTTACGTGGTCATCATTGACCCGGAAAATTCACGCATTGCCAAAATGTTGAAAGCAGTGGAGCCCGGGGAGTATGCCTTGAGGGTGCGGTAGTTTGCTGAGACTTCTAGATGGAGAGCGCTTTCGTTTGAAACGCCCTTTGGGCGAACTATTCAGGAACACCGCAGAAGCTGTCAACCGTATCGGGGCGATCTCTCCAGTTCACCTGATAGTTGTGGGGGATATCGTGTCCGCTGAGTTCTTAAGGAGCGGATTGAGGCCGGATAAAATAGTGGTAGATTTTAGGGCAATGCGGTCTGGGGTAAGTAAGGATGTAAGAGAGGTCATCGAGAGTTATCCCATCCCGACTTTGAAGGTGAGAAATCCCGCGGGGACTATAACCCCGGAGCTTCGGGATGCCATGAAGGCCGAGCCCCCCGTCAAGATAATTGTCGATGGCGAGGAGGATTTGGCGACGATTCCAGCGGTTCTAGAGGCACCAGTGGGTTCAGTTGTCGCGTACGGACAGCCGAACGAGGGGGTAGTGTTAGTCAAGGTTTCGGAGCAAAAGAAGCGTGAGTTTAGAAAGCTCCTCAGTCTGTTCAAGGAAATACATTCAAATAGGACGTCGACGTAAAATTGACCCGATTCGCATGGAAG
>JAGGTB010000048.1 GCA_021163965.1 Hadesarchaea archaeon
CCCACATCCATCACACTTGATCTTTAGAAAGCAGGGTCTGCGCGACTTCGGTCAGGACGAAGTCGCGCAGACCCTGCTTTCTAAAGATCAAGTGTGATGGATGTGGGAATGTGCAGGTGACCTTCAGTCACGCGAGTTCAGTTGTTAGGTGTTCGGTCTGTAGCAAGACCTTGGTGGTTCCACGCGGGGGCAAGGCTGAGATAGAAGGAACCATTCTAGAAACGATGGAGTAGGGGGTTTGAATTGGTTCGACGCAGATCGGGTTGGCCAGAGCCGGATGATTTAGTTATATGCACGATTTCAAAGGTCTTCGCCCAAGGGGCATTCGCCAAGCTAGATGAGTATGAGGACAGGGAGGGGATGATCCACATTTCAGAAGTGGCATCCGGTTGGGTTAAGAACATCAGGAATCACGTTCGGGAGGGTCAGAAGGTGGTGTGCAAGGTCTTGGACGTAAACAAGAGGAAGGGTCACATAGATCTTTCCATCCGTAGGGTCAAAAGTAGCCAGCGCAGGTGGAAAACGCAGCAGTGGAAACGGGAGAGGAAAGCGGAGAAGCTCTTGGAGCGGGCGGCGCAGCGACTTGGAAAGAATCTCGACGCAGCGTACGAAGAAGTTGGCTACCGTCTTCAGGAAAAATTTGGGGATCTTTACTCGGCATTTGAGGAGGTAGCAGTTAAGGGCGAGCGAGTCCTGACTAGTGCGGGAATTGACGAGAAGTGGTCGGGGGTAATAACGGAAATTGCAAGGGCCAACGTGGAGCCGCCCTTGGTGGAGGTAACGGGATATGTGGATCTTAAGTGTCCTACTTCCAATGGCGTTGAGGTGATTAGAGATGCCCTTATCAAAGCCCGCGACATGGAGAAGAACTCTGGCGTGAAGGTTGAGGTACAGTATATCGGATCCCCACGTTATTCCATCAGAGTTGTGGCTCCATCCTATAAGATCGCGGAGGGAATTCTGCGCAAGGCGGCAGAAGTAGCGATTGCGGCGGTGGAGAGAGAAAAAGGTTGGGGGGAGTTTCACCCCGGCGGAAAGTGATTGGATTGAGGATGAAGAAGTGCTCCAGCTGTGGTAGATACACACTTAGGGAACTTTGCCCTATCTGTGGAGAAAGGACAATTCTTCCCCACCCGCCGAAATTTTCTCCAGAGGATCCTTATGGAAAATACAGGCGCAAATTAAAGAAGCAGATGTTGGATATAGAGTGATGAAATGGACAAATCGAAAGTAGTTTTTTTGAAAAAACCGAGGCTGAAGGATGCCATCCTAATTGAGGGCCTCCCGGGGATGGGGTACGTCGGGAAACTGGCGGCTGAGCATCTCGTAGGGGAACTGAGAGCCGAGAAATTTGCCGAGATGTATTCGCCGTACTTTCCGCACTACGCGTACGTAGAGCCTGGAGGATTGCTCAGATTGGCGAGAAACGAATTTTACTACGCGAACATCAACGGGAAAAGCGTAGTAATACTTGTGGGGGATGCGCAGGCGACTTCTCCCGAGGGACACTACGAGATAGCGAGGAAAATTCTTGAAGTGGTTAAGAGGCTCAAAATAAAGCAAATCTTCACTTTAGGTGGATACGCCACTGGCCGCTATTCCGAAGAGAAACCAAAGGTGATTGGAGCATCTAATCATCCGGAGTTCGTCGAGTTACTCCGTGAGCACGGGGTCAAGATTGAGGATGGCGCCGGACCGATTATAGGCGCATCTGGCTTGTTACTTAGCTTGGGGAAAACGCGTGGCGTGAAGGGTATATGCTTGTTAGGTGAAACTCATGGGGTGTTGGTCGACCATCGTTCGGCACAGGCAGTTTTAGAGGTTCTCACTGACATTTTGGGCGTTAAAATTGATATGCATAAGCTGGAGGAGCTCGCGAAGAGGACTGAACGGATAATTCATCGCATCCGAAAGGAATGGAAAGCCAGGAAACCTGAGGAGACCGAGGAGGAGATCTCCTATATCGGTTAGTTCTTTGGAAAAGATTCATGTAATTCCACTAGTCGGTGTCTCGCTGGTGGTTCGTTGTCTGTTTCCTTCTGGTTCTTGGGATGGCCATCCCCCACGATTTCTCCTGATCAACGGAGGGATTCGAGATGTGGATGGATATCTTCTGCTGATTTTTGCTATCATGGAGGTACTTCTCTTCCAGAGCCCAGCTCGATGAGGAGAACAACGTCGTGATCCTCCGTGGGATAGTGACAACCGTCTTTTAATTGAGAATAGTTTTGACGTTAGTAGTCCAATTGAGCGAGTGGCTCAGAAAGGTGGTAAACTCATCTGGAAGTCGTTTAACCCCCTTTTCATCATCGCCATGGATAAATAGTTCTTCGGGCTTCTAATCCCTTTCTGGGAGCCCCTCGAATTTCAAACCGACTCCAGGTACCCGATACCTGCGCGTCAGTTCCACCAGCAACGCAACGATCGGCTCCACTAGTCTGCTATTTGCTAGCGGTCCGCAGTCGACCCCTCTTGCTCCCGGAATCTCCTCCAATAGTTCGATGACTTTTCGCTTCGCTTCTTCGTCGTCTCCACACACTGGGATATCGCATTTTATGGGTTTCCCTAAGCTCCGCATTTTCTCGGCGCTTGTTGTCTGAAAGGCGGAGACTACCCTCACTCCCTTTGGCACTAAGCGCAGGATTTCCTCCGAGGATGAGCCAGCCTCCGGTGGGACGTAAGTGATCTTTCCATTTTTCTTTTTCAACGCCACTACCACGCTTACTAGGATTTTTCCCTCTTTCAGGGCCGGCCTTATCTGATCGAGGATTCCTCTCACTCCACCAAATGGCACGCTCAGCACTATTATTTCAGCCCCCCTCGCCGCCTCGAGGTTTGTAGCGCCGTGAATTTCTCCGCCCGTCAGCGCGCGCAGATCCCTCGCGATGCGCTCGGCCTTCTCTCGTTTCCTAGAACCTATGACGACTCGCTTCCCGGCGCTGGCCAGTCTCATCACTAGCCCTCTGCCCATTGAGCCAGTCCCGCCGATGACAGCTATCGTAGTTTTCACCATTGGAAATCCCATTGGTGGGAAGAAATTAAAAAGACTTTGCGATGTCTTTAGAAAGTGAGCACTATGTACAGGATTTTGTTGTGGCTGCTGCCCTTGATGGACGTCTTCGGGTTAAAAAAGATCTTGACCCACTATTCTTCGCTCGGCGTGAAGATCCCAGCGGGGCACGTGCGTTGGGGGATGATGGAACGCTTCCTCGGTTATCTGCCGGCTGGCCTTTTCTTAGGGTGGTACTCTGGGCCCCTCGTGGCCTTGGTTGCAATCCTCGGTGCGCTAGCCCTAGTTGGTCCGGTGGAGCTCCACCTGATGTGGAAAGGGGCCAGGCCGTGGGGGTTCTTCCGCGGAAAGCCACGAAGGATAGTGGCGAGGATCTTTCTCCTCGAAACCTATAACGTCTTGGGGTATTTCCTCCTCGGAGTGCTCATAGGATGGGTGCTGTCCGGCTAGCCCATTTCTTCTGCTTTTATCTCCCGCGCCGATTCTCCTTCTCTTGTTCTTGGTGCTAGGTAGTCGATTATCAGGTCTGGGTTTTGTCCCGTTATAGTAACGACTATGGGTCCGAGGGGGGACTCGCCGTTTGTGAAGCTCACCCTGCCAACGCTGGCGGCCTGTTTATTTAGCATGAACCTTATGGAATTCCCGCTACGGCCGGCGCGCAGAACTTTTCGAGCCGAGTCCCTTATGGCCTGCGACTGGAGTTGTTTGCGGAGCCTCTCCAAGCTCTCCGGTTCTGAGGACTCGCCCGCAAGAAAGCCTTCAGAAAATCTAAGTTCCAACGTGGGAAAAATTTGCTTCAGGGCTTTTTCGACCTTTTTCCTATCCTCGCTGGGTTTTACTTCGGTTTCCACACGTAGATTGAACACGCCTCACACCTGTATGATCTTCTTTAAAATTTTATTGACCTGCCGCTGTAGATCTTCAAGTGTCCCCTCGTTGATCAAGGTGAAGTCCGCTGCTTCCATTGCCTGCTTGAGTCCCCAACTCAGTTCCCTTTTCTCCTTTTCTCGGAAGCTTTCCGGCCCAGTAGCGTCATCGATTCTACTTCTCGATCTCACGCGCTCGTACCTTATGCGCTCGTTGGCTTTCACCGCTATCAGTAGGAAGTTTTTCCCGAAGATCTCCCTGAACTCGTCGACCTCTGCCTTACTACGGATTCCATCGACCACCACTCCCTTTTTGCCGCGTCCTAAACTCCTTATTAGTGGCGCGCAACGCTTGGCTATTGCTGCCGCTCCCTCGATCTTTCGGATCTCTTCGGCAATGGCACCAACCGTTTGCTCATTCAGATCGAGCCCGCGCTTTCTAACTTCCTCCAAAACTATGTCTCCCATTCGCACTCTCGGGATGCCAAATTGGGATATGGCTTTTGCTACTTCGGTCTTCCCGGATCCCTGTAACCCAACGACGCCGATCACAAGTAAGTTCGACATCAGATTTCAACCACGATGAGGGTCGTCGTATTTGTGACTCCTGGGATGCTACGAATATCTCCGAAGATTGCCTTGGTGAGTTTTTCTAAGGAATCGACTTCGATCCTAGCGACGATGTCGTATGGTCCTGCCACGGCCTCTACGGATTTTATTCCCTCGATCTTCTTCACAGCAGCGAAAACTTCGGATGTTCTTCCGGGCTCTGCCGAAATTAGGCTGTATGCTTTCACCATCCGCCTACCTCCGACTAGTCTCTGCTTCGCTTTCTTTAAATTTATCTGTGGATCGCTGAGAAGACAAGAGCGAGCTTTTTACATGCGGAGACTCGGAAATTGAAAATTGAGGTAACTTTCTTTTGTATGCTTAACCAAAAAAGAGTTTGATGCGGGCACTTTCCAATCCTTGGAGGAAATTCAAAGAGGATGCGCTGAAGGTGTTAAAAGAGGCGCATACAAAACTTGGCTGGCCTTGGGGTGAACTTGAGGTCACTTTGGAGGAGCCTCCGGATCCCGAGTTCGGGGATCTGGCGTCCACAGTCTGTTTCGAGTTGGCGGGGAAGCTTCGGGAGGCGCCAGCTAGGCTAGCCAAAAGGCTGGCCGAGGCCGCGGAGCCGGCAGGCTTGGTTGCGGGGGCTGAGGCGAGCAATGGGTACGTTAACTTCCGCTGCGATTTGGCCGAACTCGCTCGGTTGACCATAAAGGCGATCGAGCGAATGGGCGATAGATATGGTCACCTTCCCTTGGGGGGAGGTGAGAAAGTCCTGATCGAACACACGAGCGTGAATCCGACCAAACCCCTCCACATAGGGCATGGGAGGAACTCCGTGATCGGGGACACTGTTGCCAGAATTTTGCGCGCTCTCGGCTACCGGGTTGAAGTTCAAAATTACATCGACGACATGGGGCTCCAAGTGGCGGAAACCCTGCTTGCATACAGAATGGCGAAAGAGAAACCGAAGGGCAAGTTTGATCACGTTTTGGGGAAACTTTACGTGGACATTCACGACCGCATGAAATCCGAACCGAAGTTGGAGGGGGAGGTGAGGAAAATTCTTGCGGAACTCGAGATGGGTGGAAACAGGACCTCTAGGGAAGCGAGGAGGATGGCGGAGCGTTGCGTGCGCTCAAACTTGGAGACGACGGATAGACTGAATGTGAGCTACGATCTTTTGGTTTGGGAGAGCGATATTGCCCGTTCGGGGATGTTGGAGGAAACGTTGAATCATCTGCGCCGGACACCTTACCTAGTTAGAGGTAAAGGGAAGCACGATGGAGCTCTCGTTCTTTGCCTGAAAGAGTTTGGTCTGGAGGATAAGGTTCTGGTTCGATCTGATGGGACGGCCGTCTATACCGCTCGGGATTTGGCGTATCAGCTGTGGAAGTTCGGAAAGGTGGGGGCGGAACTCAGGTTCAAGCCCCACTCGAAGCGTCCAGATGGCACTCAAACGTACACGACTAGTCCAGATGGGGAGCCGCGCAAGAAATTCGGCCGAGCGAGTAAGGTTATCAACGTTGTTGGGGTGGAGCAACGATTTCCCCAGCGCGTGGTCTTCACAGCTCTCAGGGCACTGGGGTTCCAAAGGGAGTACGAGAATTCACATCATCTGGCTTATGGGCACGTCCGGTTGCCGGGTGGGAAGTTTAGCGGTCGCTCTGGAACTTGGATGGGGTATTCAGTCGATGAGGTGGTGGATGAGGCCGTAGCTCGGGCGAGGGCCGAGGTCGAGAAGCGTAATATTGGCGCGAGCGAGAGCTTCAAGAGCAGAGCCGCGGAGGAGGTCGGAGTCGGTGCAGTACGTTACTCTCTGATTCGGACATCGCCGGAGAAGGAAATAGTGTTCAAGTGGGAGGAGGCCTTAAATTTCGAGCGTAATAGTGGGCCAGCTATTCAGTACTCTCACGCTCGTGCATCGAGCATTTTGCGCAAGGTCAAGATGAAAGGGGGGAGGCACAGATGGGACGTGTTCAAGCTACCAGAGGAGCAACAACTGGTTAAACAGCTGGCGAAGTTTCCGGAGGTAGTGAAGCTGGCGGGGGAAAAATTACAGCCCCATCTCCTCGCCCTCTACGCCGCAGATTTATCGCTATCGTTTAACAAATTTTACGAGGTTGCTCCAGTTATCGGGGCCGAGAACGAAGAGCTCAAAACCGCTCGTTTGCGCCTAGTCAACTGTACTCGCATAGTCATTAGAAACGCACTCGACTTACTTGGGATTAAGGCCCCCGAGCGGATGTGAGATTCAAGAATCCCTCCTTGAATTCCCCGCGCTCTAGGCGCTCGTACCACTTGCGCTCAATTGGTTCGCGGGCGTGAAGTTCCTCGCGCCTAGCCTCTAGTAGTTGCGGCTTTATTCCGATGAATTCCGAGGCAGTCATTACTCTGTGGCCGACCCTTTCGGCAGCACTGAACACGGGGGCTAGAAATTTCGGGTAATCGATTGTACGGAGCAGGTGGTGGTCAACTATGGATTGGGGGATCCGTGCGGCGAGAAGGGATAGGTTGCGCTGAGCCGTATTCATGTTGCTCTCATTAAACCTGAAGGAGATGTATAGCGGAGGGCCGCCGATCAGTAACATGTCGGGTTTTTGGGACAGTATATCGCGGAGGCTCTGCTGGCACATTGGACCTTGGACATCCGGTGCGTGTACCAAGCATGAGTTCGGTGTTCGAACGGTCAGCATCAGCACGAATCCGAGCTTGGTTCCATATGGTCCGTGGTAGACGGGTCTTGAGAATCTTAGTTCGGTACTTCCATATTCGATTTTTTTCCCGTCTGCCGTTTGGATTTCATCCGCGTGCTCCGAGTTTAGCTTCTTGAACATGTAGCCACGCTTGCGCTGGCTGGCGTTGATGTTTTCGCTGATGTCTTTGGCTAGGATGATCTTTCCCGAGTAAAGTTCCTCGGCCAGTTCCGGGGAGCTCCAGATGAATCTCCAGTTTTCGAAATTTGGGACGTAGTGATCGAAGTGGTAGTGACTTATCGTGAGAATGTCGGCCTTCTTTGCAAAGTCGAGGATCTTCCGCCTCGACTGCGATAGCGCCAGGTATTCTCGCTCGTGAGGATTAAGCCCGAATCGGGGTCCTAGGGCAGATCCCGGATCAATTATGAGCTTGATGTCGTCCGTCTCGACGTAGGTCGCCATCCCGCGCACTCCGAAGCTCTCGTAGGCGAGGGGGAGAACTCGTATTTCTCCATTTTTTATCGGCACAGGTTTCATTTGACTAGGATATCCCATTTCTCGCCCCCCGCGGAGGGACTTCTCGGCAGCAAAGTTAAATTGAGGGCCACATAATCATCCAATTGATGTCGTTTGACCTAAAGTATCTTGAGGTCCCGAAGCTCGACAGGCCGATTGTCGTAGCTGGGCTTCCGGGGATCGCTCACGTCGGCAAGCTGGCGGCTGACTACCTCGTTGATGAGATCAAGGCCAAAAAGTTCGCCGAGCTTTACACGGACTACTTTCCGGGGTGGGCAATCCGCGAAGGCGGGAAAATTGAGGGGCTGAAGGTCGATTTCTACGCGGGCAAACCCGAGGGACTTGACCACGACCTCGTAATTATCACGTCGGAGGCTCAGGCAGTATCGCCGTTTGGTCAATACAAGCTCTCCGCGAGGATTTTGGATATCATGATAAAACACGGTACGGGCACCGTTGCAACGATGGCTGCTTATCTTACGCCTCGCGCCGGGGTCTCGGAGGTCGTCGGGGCCGCGACAGACGCCGAGATGGCTGAACTCTTAAAGGAGCACGGAGTTAGATTACTCGAAGGCGGAGTAATAGTGGGGATGAATGGCTTACTTCCAGCTCTGGCCGGTGGGAGGGGGTTGAAGGGATTTTGTTTGCTCGGCACTACTGCGGGAGGTATTGTTGACGTAAGCGCGAGTGAAGCGGTGCTCCTGGCGCTTATGGACGTACTTGGGTTTGACGTGGATCTATCGAGGATCCGCGATTTCGCAACTAGGGTACCGAGGTTTAATCCTCCAGAGTTGAGGTTGCCGGGCGTCGAAGAGGAGGAACTCAGCTATATCCGCTGAACTGGGCTTAGTGAAAAAGGAGAAAGGTAGGGAGAGATCATGTGCTCTTCGCGGCCTCGTAGATGGCCCTCAGAGCGACCACCATTGCTGCGGCACCAACGAGGGTCGTCAGATTAGTTGCTAGCCGAGTAAGTTCGGCCATTAGTGTTACTTTGACTTTGTCTATCAGGAACTGCATCCCCGAGACGGCGACTATGAAGGCGATCGATGCCAACAGGAACGGACCGGTTTTCCGCGCCGTGATGTTGAGCAGACCGACTATTACTCCTAGAATGCCAAGTCCTATGAAGAGCCACTCCGAAGGTTCTGCGAACGCTGTAATGAGAGCTATCAGTAGACCCACGTAAAAAGCTATAGGACCGATCAGTTCGGCAAGTCCGAACTTCCTTTTCCCCAAGTTTTCCCCTCCACTTGGGGTTGATTTTTCCGTTTGATGTGAACTACCCCCAGCTTTGCAGGGAGCTTCCTGCTTCATCCACCGGACTCGATCCCCGAGCGGTTACGGTCCGATGTCCGGCCTACCCGCGCCGCGCGGGTCATCGGTTTCCCACGGGCGTTAGGTTCAGGCCGTCCCAGCCCTACTCGAGAGAGCTTTTATCACCAACTGATATATGCATTCCGTCTCTCATTCCCTCCCTTGCGGAAGGGGACTCCCCGGCGGTAGGGTTAAACTTTGTCGAAGTCGGTTCCTTTCCGCTTACATTTTTACCAGAACTTGGGAAATAATAGGGCATGATGGGGTCGCGGGTTGTTTACTACCGGGGTATGAGGTTTGAGGTCATACCCGAAGTCTACGAGCCGGCCGAGGACACTCTACTACTGGCCGATAACTTGGATGTCCGCAAGGAGGAACGCGTTTTAGACCTCGGAACGGGATGTGGCTTGCTGGCGATTCTGGCAGCGAAATTAGGGGGAATGGTCATCGCGACGGATGTGAGTCCAAAAGCAATAGAATGCGCCGAGATAAATGCTCGCACTAACCACGTTGAGGAGCGAGTAGATTTCAGGCTCGGGGACATGTTTGAGCCCATTGGGGAGGAGCGGTTTGATTTGATCATTTTTAACCCGCCCTACCTACCGGTGCCGCGCGATGAGGGGTCCGATTCTTTGCTCTCCCTAGCTTGGAGCGGTGGCCCGAATGGGAGGGCCATTATCGATGGGTTCCTAGCCGGACTTCCGAGGCATCTGAGATCGAAGGGAAGGGCGATGTTTGTGCAATCCACGCTATCTAATGTCGAGAGGACGATCGGGGAGCTGGAGGAGAGAGGTCTGCGGGCTGAGGTGGTAGCACGGAAAAAATTGATGTTCGAGGAGCTCTTTCTGATCCGAGCCGAAAGTTTTTAGCCGGCAAACTCCAAACCACAGTGGCGTGTTGGCATGGGGAAGAGGCCTCGGAAGTGGAAGAAAAAGGGAAAGATGAGATGGAAACACCGCAGGAAGCGAATGCGGAGGAGGAAGAGGCGGCTGAAGCGAAGGAAGGCCTGATTACCCCTTTTTATCTGGGCTGGGATTTTTTAGCGATTTGGGTTTATCGATCAAACGCGCGATTATTTGCGGATGCTTTTCTACGGGTACACGTTGAAAACTTCGTACTTCAATTTCTCGCAACCTCGCAGGCACGTCACGTTTCTCAAGTACATCTTTGCTTTTGCCACGGCAGTTTCAATTTCCTTTGGGGTCGGCGCTCGCCATCTGTTATCAATTGGAATGTAAGCGTCTATGTGGTAGGGTATCTCTGGGTCAATCGAGGCAATAAACCTCGCAATTTTTTCTATCTCTTCCGTTTCAATCAAACTTGGGATGTACACGCTCTCCGAGGATAAAGGAGTGCCGGAGCGGTAGATTTTCTCGAAATTCTGCAGGACCCTCTCGTTAGACTTCCCAGTATATTTTTTGTGCAATTTTTTCGAGTACGCTTTTATACTTACGCAAATTCTGTCCACGCTCTCTAGCAATCTTTCGTCTAGCTTATGCCCATTCGTGAGCAAGATGTTGTATATCCCGTTCCTGTGCAGTTCCATAGTTAACGTCGGCAACTCGGAGTCGAGGGTTGGCTCTCCTCCCAGTAGGATCGCGCGTTTAGCGCCGAGCCGATTCAGGATTTCCAAAACTTCATCCAGATTCAAGAAGCGGGTCCAGCTATCGGGTTTCTCTTTTAGACAAAGGTCGTACGGATTCTTTTTTCTGATGCAGCCTAGACAATAGAAGTCGCAGCCGTGGAAATAGAGGTTTGCGGTTCTCACCTCAGGGGAGTAGGTGATGTGATATATCCTCATCGTCACCATCTAAAGTTGAGTTCCGCACCTCCTGCAATACGTAGATTGAGGGGGGATATTCGAGTTACAGCCGGGGCAAAGTTTGTCTTTTGGGTTGGTCGGATGAGGCACTCCCATTTCCGATCTGTAGATTTCGTAGTAAAATAGATGCTCCTTGTCCCTAATGGTTACCCCATCTTCGCTGAAGTATTTGTTCCTCTTCACCTTGAATTCGGCGTCCGAGATAGTTGAGTCGAAGATGTGTGGGAGGACGGAAGTTCCAGAACCCAGTTCGATGGGGACTTTGGTTCTCCATACCACCTCTTTGGGTAGCAAATTTTCGAACGCTTTGCGCAAAATCCACTTTCCCCACCTCCGGCCTTTCTCCCAGTGAACTTTCAGTTCGGGTTGTAACCCCATGGCGAATCTTTTGAACTTCGGGTCCGAGTAAGGTAGCTTGACATTCATCCCCAAGTCTCTTGCTAGGCGCTCTGATGGGGAGCTCATAACGTTCCACAGCTTCTGGAGTTCGGAGTACAGTCGTTTCCCTTCCAGCTCGTGTAGAAAGTTGTACCCAGCGAAAAGCTCGTCGCACATATCGCCGGTCATGAGAGTACTTGTACCGTTTTCTTTGGCTTTCTTCAGACCTATGTAGATAGCCGTGCTGTTCCGGATTTCCATCGGGTCGAAGGAGTCAACGGATCTGACCACGCTTCGAATGGCTTCGATCAGCTCCCCCCGATCAAAGATATAGACGTGGTGTTCAATCTTCAGGTGATCCGCTATAAGGGTGGCGTAATCGATATCGGGCGCTGGCCCCTCTCGAAAGGCGACGGTGAATGCTTTTAGCTTGGCATGTTTGGATGCTAGATATGCGAGAATCGACGAGTCGAGGCCTCCAGAGAGGAGGACTCCTTCGGCCAGATTTCTTTGGACGCTTTCGTCCAGCTCCTTCACGAGTCTTTTACATAGTGGGGCGAGATGTTCGGCATCTGCTTGATGTCTCGGATTTGTCATGCACCCCCCGATGATAAATCGAGAGCAAAGTTTTTATATGTTGGATATATCATCCAATAGAGGTGACGAGTTGGGTATAATTGAGGTGAGAGGGAAAATTTCGGAAAAAATATGGGGTGGCAGAACCCCAGAGGAGATTTTGTCTAAGAGGTTTAAGCTGTTTGTTCTTCTGGCAGTGCTTCTCAGTGGGCTATTCTGGATATACAGGGCGAAGGTGGGGGTAGGATTCCTCCCGAACTTCGAGTGGTTTATACCAACCCTCGTGGTCGTGGGCTCTCTCTCCCTCCCCTTTGAGGGAAAGAGGTTCTGGAGGGAGTTGAACCGGCATTTCGGAATTGTGGTCTTGGTGAGCGTGATAGTGTTTGATACACTTCTCTTCGGCCTAAGGCACATGCCAATTTTTCTCTTTAGGTGGTCCGGGTTCATTTTCGTCTGGATTCTCGCTGTGCGCAATAGGATTTCCGTATTCGAGGGATACAGGACCTTGCTCGGATCCTCCATAGTCACGGCGGCGGTTGCGATTCTCCTATTTGATTTCTGGACGGGGGTCATCGGTTGCGGATTGCAGTGGGGGTTTTCGGCGGCATTCATCGGTCAAATTCCCTTTACTTTCTACCATCTCACGTCGCTTCTCTTCGTTCCCCCCCTAGTCGGACTTGGGAAAATGTTGGTCAGGGTGAAAGTCCCGGCCCTTAGTTCGCTTCGGGTCGGGGCAAAAGCTAAGGAGGTGGTAAGTTGATCAAAGTGGGAAAGGGTCTCCAAGCTGCGGCGGTAATCATCTGCGTTCTGGCGTTGGCCTTGGTCTACGTTGGCCATCGCACCGCAACTTTGGAGGGGCGCGTGAGCGAGCTGGAGAACCTCATAGTTGGGTGCGAGATAACCATAGATAACGGACTGGGCGCGGTTACCGAGAACGTCTACCTAACGAAGGGGACCACAGCCTTGGAAGCTCTCCGAAGGGTTGCGGTGGTTGAAACCACATACTACGCTGGCCTAGGTGAATTCATAGACTCGATCAACGGTGTGGCTAACGACGAGGAAGCGGGAAAATACTGGATGTGGTATCTCTGGGAGAACGGGGCCTGGAAGCTCGCCTCCGTTGGTCCTGGGAGCTATAAGATCAAAGATGGCGATAAGATCAAGTTCAGCTACGAGGTTCCAGCTTGGTGATCGGTCAGCTTTCCAGCGATCGGGCCGCAGCCCTCGCGCCCTCCTCGGCTCTCGCGGGGTCTTTCGCCGTGCCTATAATGATGACGTCCCCCTCCTTTAGGTCGAAAGTGCGAATGAGGAGCTGGGACAGATCCTCCTCCACGCGCGCGAATCCTCCCGGAAGCTGGAGCTTTCCCTTCCTAAACACGAGCACGGTTGCTCCGTCAGCTCCTATCTTTATCGCCTCGTCCCGCTGCTCAATTCCGTACCTGACCCTCGAGGCCGCTCCTCGGACCACGGTCGCCACGTCGATTTCGCCGACGGTCATGTTGCCGGCATCTATCCTAACGAACTTCCTAGATCTCTCGCGAATGACCTTTTTCCCCTTTTTTGTCGGCTCGTGACCCTTTCGTGAGGATGTGACGAGGCCGTCCCGCCTAAGACGATCGAGGATCGTTCGCACGCTCCCCTCACCGATGCCTAGTTCTCTTACCAGCTCCTTTCGTCCAACCCGCCGACGCTCGACTATTATCTCTAGGGCCCTCCACAGGTGGCTATCCGTGAAGCGTGGGAGGGGACCGCGTGCGGACATACTACCTCATCACCCAGACCAAAATCGCCTTTTGAGCGTGCAGGCGGTTCTCGGCTTGGTCAAAGACGACGGACTGCGGCCCATCGATGACTTCCGCGGTGACCTCCTCTCCTCTATGGGCCGGTAGACAGTGCATGAAGATGGCATCGGGCTTCGCCTTGCTCATGAGATTGGAGTCCACCTGGTAACTCTTGAACATCCCGAGCCTCTCTCTTCGTTCCCTTTCCTGCCCCATGGAAACCCAGACGTCGGTGTAAACGGCATCGGCGCCGCTGACGGCTAGCTTTGGGTCGGTAGTGAGCTCGAGTGTTGCACCGCTCTTCCTTGCGTTAGCCCGTGCTCGTGCCATTATATCATTGGGTGGTTCATAGCCGGGCGGGCAGGCGACCGAGATGTTTGCGCCGACCAGCGTGCAACCTAGCAACAGAGAACTGCAAACGTTGTTCCCATCGCCAACCCAAGCCACCTTGACTCCCTCGAGTTTACCCTTATGCTCTTGGATGGTCATCAGATCGGCGAGGGTTTGGCAGGGGTGCTCCAATGGGCTCAGGGCGTTTATTACGGGAACTGTGCTGTGTTTCGATAGCTCGAGGAGATGGTCGTGAGATGCAACTCGAGCAACTATGCCGTGGACGTACCTGCTTAAGGTTCTGGCGGTATCCGCAATCGTTTCCCCCCGGCTGAGTTGTAACTCTTGGGCGCCGAGAAACAGGGGATTCCCCCCCAGCTCGAAGATTCCGGTTTCGAAGGACACCCTAGTACGCGTCGACGGTTTTTCGAAAATAAGGGCGATGGTTTTTCCCTTCAACTCACTTGAGTGAATGTCCCTCGACCTCCGTTTTTTAAAGTAAGTTGCTTTCGCTAGGATATCGCCAATTTCCCTCCTGCTGAGGTCCTGTATGCTCAGGAAGTGCTTCACGTTCATTTTTCCACCTCTTCCAAGATTTGGTCCAGCGTTCCCGCTAGTCCGTCTATATCTTTTTTCTCGATTATCAGGGGGGGCACGAAGCGCAATACCTTCCCGGCTGTCCGGTTTATCAGGTATCCGCGTTCGCGGGCCATGTCGATGGTTTTCCTGGCGGCTTCCTCGGACTTCAGCTCCAGGGCGAGCATCAAGCCCAGACCGCGGGCCTCCTCCACACTTCCGTGTTTTTCCGAGAGTATTTCCAGCCTTTTCTTGAAGTGGGATCCCGTCTCTGCAGCGCGCTGGGGGAGCTTTTCCTCTTTCATCACACGTATCACGGTTTTGGCCACCGCGCACGCCAGCGGATTTCCACCGAACGTCGAGGCGTGATCTCCGGGGGAGAAGGAGGCCATTACCTCGGGCTTGGCCCCCATGCAACCGATGGGGAAGCCGTTGCCGAGAGCTTTTGCTATGGTGATTATGTCGGGTTCCACCCCCCAGTGCTCGCACGCGAACCACTTACCGGTACGCCCCATCCCGCACTGGATTTCGTCGAATATTAGCAATGCGCCGGAGTCATCACAGAGTTCGCGCAGGCCGGGGAGGAAGTCATCCGGGGGAACGTTTACTCCCCCTTCGCCTTGGATTGGCTCCGCGATCACCGCCGCCGTCCGCTCGGTGATGGTATCCCTCGCGGCATCCAAGTCGCCGAATGGGATGAAGTCGAAGATCTTCGGGATCAGCGGGGTGAACGGTTCTCGATACGAGGGGTTCCACGTTGCACCTACGGCGGCTGCACTCCTTCCGTGGAACGATCCCCGCATTGCTACTATGCGTTCGCGCCCGGTGTATCTCACGGCGAGCTTGAAGGCGGCCTCGACGGCCTCGGCTCCGGAGTTGCAGAAGAAAAACTTCTCGATGCTTGGAGGGGTAACCTCCGCTAAAGCCTCCGCCAATTCTGCTTGGGTCTTAATGTAGTAGAGGTTCGAAACATGCATGAGCTTCTCGGCTTGTTCCTTAATTGTCCTGACCACCTCCGGGTGGCAGTGGCCAAGCGAACAAACGGCTATCCCAGCTACGAAGTCGATATATTCCTTACCGTTGATGTCTCTGATTCTGACTCCCTCGCCCTCTACTGGCACTATCGGCTGGCGCTCGTAGGTTCGGGCAACGTACTTTTCGTAGAGTTCAAGAAGAGACTTCATTTCAATCCGGCTCGATCAGCGTTCCTATTCCGCCCTTTGTGAGGACTTCGAGGAGGAGAGCGTGCGGGATCGTGCCATCTATTATGTGCGCTCGGGCCGCGCCGTTCTCCACGGCCTTGATGCATGCCCTCAGTTTTGGGACCATCCCACCTTTCACTGTCCCGCTTTCGATCAGCTCCTTTGCTTTCTTCACGGGCAGATGGGATATTAAGGAGTCCTTCTTCTCAGGTTCCGTAAGCACGCCCGGGACGTCCGTGAGCAGGATGAGTTTTTCAGCCTTCATGGCGATCGCAAGCTCAGCGGCCACCGTGTCCGCGTTTAGGTTCAGGCTAGTGCCGGTCTTGTCCACTCCGAGCGGGGCGATGACTGGGATGTAGCCCGTGGAGATGAGGTAATTCACCATCGAGGGGTCTATTTGCTCGATTTCCCCGACGAGACCGAGCTCTACTTTCCCGCGTTTGATCTTCCTCGCGCGGATTAGATTCCCATCTATTCCCGAGATCCCAACTGCGCGCCCCCCGTGTTTGCTAAGTCCCAGAACTATTGATTTGTTGACCTTTCCGACTAGGGACTTGTGCAGGATTTCCATCGTTTCTTCATCGGTGACGCGTAGCCCCTCGATGAATTTCGGCTTTTTTCCTGCCTTCTCCATCTCCCTGGTGATTTCGGGACCTCCCCCGTGAATCAGGACGGCCTTCATTCCGACGTAGTTGAGCAAAACGACGTCTTGGCAGATGGAGTCCAGTAGCTTGGGGCTCTCGATGACTGATCCTCCTATCTTTAGGACCAAGGTCTTGCCGTGGAAGCGCCGGATGTACGGCAATGCCTCGAGCAGGATGGATGCCCGGTCTTGCATTTTGCTCCTCTCCCACCCAACTTTCAAGGGTCATCTCATTCCTAAAAAGTACACGCTTTGGCAGTTCGAAGTTGTTCTATTGGGGAACCAATCACGATCTTGTGAAATAACAATTGGAATTCTCGTTGGTTTAAAATTTTGATGTTTAGACTCTAGAATCTTTGTTATAAATATAACAAACCCCCATCGCCTCTCCTTCATTTTGTTACACGTGTAACAAAAAGAGGCCCCTACTTAAGCAAGCTAGATGGGGTTCGAGATCTCCGAGATTTGTTATATATATAACAAAGATTCCGGCTCGGAGGATTGTTATACATATAACAAATGGTCGCCGCGTACTTGCGCGCGTAAAAAAGCCATCGGCTCCTGGATTTGTTATAAATATAACAA
>JAGGTB010000008.1 GCA_021163965.1 Hadesarchaea archaeon
CCCTCGCTCGAACTTCTCGCATTTTTCGGGGTGCAGAGTGTGAATGCCGAGCTCCTTGAAGCGCTTGAGGTTCCGGTAGCCGTAGATCGGGAATTTTCTGCTTTGAAGCATATACTTGCCCGAGGTGATCTCAAGTGTCTTGAGACATCTCTTGAGAAATGAAACTAATTCGGGATCCGCGGATGAAAAAGTGATATAGAAAGAGCTAGGTCTTCTCAGCACTACTTGTCCCTCAGCTGCAAACAGACCTCTGAGGAAAGGGACTGCAAATTCTCGGGTGGTTGAAATAATGGTCCCTAATCTTCTTTGTAAGATTTTCATCAGCTCAACCAGAACAACACTATTAAAGTAAATCTGCGCGTACTCTCGCGAGATTCTTGGGTCTATGCATATCTCCGTAAAGTTCCTAGTCGGAATCTGCAGTATTTCTGACCATTTTTCTTTTGTAAAGTCTTCTTTTATGGGCACGTTCAAAGTTATCTTGAAACTTTTTCTGCCGATTCCAAGCTTCTCCTCAGCGAATCTCAAGAAGCGCAAGAGGAGTTCCGGGCTGGTATTTCCAAAGTACAATCCTTTGTCTTTTCCCCCCTCACCTACCCACAAACCGAGCCCTTCAAAGAATAGATCATCGAGTTCGATCATTCGATTAAGTACCACGTGCTTAGAACCGCTACCGCAAAAGTCGGGAGCTGGGGTGAACAATTCAACTTCTCTTCCTCTAATTTTTATAATTATATCTCTGCCAGTGTTGGTTTTTATTTGCCCCAGCTTACCCAAATCGATGCGGGTATTTTCTCCTGGTAGGAACACAGCCCCTTAGGGCATTAGTTGAAGGGGGTTTATAAAGAGGGGTGTACAGGACGAACCCGCTCTCCCCTTGGGCTGGATCACAGCAGCCCCCCGCCATAAGCATATAGCCCATGGCTCGTTTTAACATATTTTTAGCTCCGTGAAGTATAAAAAATAACTACCTGCAACCTCTTCCTCCCGCCTCCCCTAATTCATCTCCACTCACGGACGGAGCCTTCTCAGCGACAGAAGGTAAGATTTACAACTCAACATCTAGCCCAAGCTTTTCACACAACTCCTTATACCTGTTTCTCACGGTGACCTCCGTTACCCGCGCCACATCGGCCACATCGCGCTGCGTCCTGCGCTCACCACAAAGGGCGCTGGCGATGTAGATCGCGGCGGCGGCGACCCCCGTCGGTCCCCTCCCCGACGTCAGTCCCTTCTCGCTCGCCTTCTTAAGTAGCTCTATCGCTCGGGACTGAACCTCCCCGGAGAGGCCGAGCTCGCTGCCGAACCGCGCAACGTAGTCCACCGGGCTGGTCGGGCGCAGGTGCATCAGCAGCTCCCTGGCGATGAACCTGTAGCTCCTGCCGATCTCCTTCTTGCTGACGCGGGAGACGTCGGCGATCTCGTCCAGGGTCCTCGGGACCTTGTTCTCCCTGCACGCGGCGTAGAGGGCGGCCGCGGCAACCCCCTCTATCGATCGCCCGCGGATGAGGTGCTTCTCCACGGCCCTGCGGTAGATGACGGCGGCGGTCTCGCGCACGTTTCGCGGCAACCCCAGGTGGGAGGCCATGCGGTCGAGTTCCGAGAGGGCGAATGCCAGGTTGCGCTCCATGGCATCGGAAACCCTGATCCTGCGCTGCCACTTGCGGAGGCGGTAGATTTGCGCGCGGCGCCTCGGCGTGAGATCCTTGCCGTGCGAGTCCTTGTTCCTCCAGTCGATCATCGTGGAGAGTCCCTTGTCGTGGATCGTATCGAAGGCGAGTATCCAGCCGCGGCCAGCGATGAAGTTTTTGCACCCGGCCACGGTCAGATCGTACGCGTATCCCGTCGATGGCTTTACCCTCCTCACGCTTTTGACCCTCAAGAAAGCCAAGTCCGACTTGGCGAGCTTGGGCAACTTGCGGTCGTCAAATCTTTCGGCAGCGTGCCGGGCCAGCGATCCGTCGGTTCTGATCCCCTCCCCGCATTTCCAAGGCTGAGCGCACTTTTCTGGGGCGATGGGCAACCCTTCGATCGTGCCCTCTCGCCGCGTTTCCGTCCCCAGCTGCAGGCGAAGCAAAATCAAGCCGTTGCTTAACTCACTATTTGCCGACGCGCCATGAACGTGAGCGAGGGGTTCCCACCCCGGTTTCTTTTCCTCGTGAGTGCACCCGTTCCCGCGCGCGCACGCATGCAGGAACGCCAATTTTGCATCGTTGGGCATCGAAAAAACTATCGGCGGCACTCTCCTCTCGCGCGCCCCTCCCCCGGCCCCCAAGGCCTTGATCAGAAGGGCTAGGAGCTCGTCGGATATCCGCACCTGGGTTACGCAATCCAGCTGAGCCAGCTCCGGGTTGAATCCTAGGGATCTCAGGATTCCGCAGACCTCTTCGACCGGTTCGACTTCACGGGCGTCGAATGAGAAGACGACATCTTGTCCTTTTGAAATGCGACCTTTGCTGGTGTAGTAACCCAACAGCTTGGCGATCCTTTCGTCTATGGGAAGCTCGCATGGCAACGAACGGGTCCCCCCCTTCAGCAAAACCTTCGCGTCGGTCAGGTCACCTATGTCCGTTTCTCTCGCCTCCGGGAGGGGGATCCTGGAGCCTCCGTTGAACTCTATCTCAACGCTCCGGATCTCTTCCTCGGGGAGCGTAGAAAGCTCCTCCAGCAGGTGTATCTCGGTGGCGATCGAAGGGGGAGCCGGGACAGATTTCGGCGCTGCGATGAAATCTCCCTCTTTCAGATCCTTGACTTCGATGGGGACTATCTCTCCGCCCTTAACGGTGTACAGACAGTGTCTATCGGTCACGAGTATTTTCCTATTCGTCTCCAACAGGACCTCGTGGAGTTCCTCGACCTTATGCCGGGTCACGTGAGTTATCGGCCTGAATACGACTTTGTAGTTCTCGTCGACGGCCAGCGTGGAATATCCATCGACCTCGGCGATCTCCAAGTTGCCCTCCCGGCGCGTTTCCGCGGAGGCCATTACCCCATCGACGAACTTCCCGATTTCCGAGACCCACATCCTGTCGTTCCTCAGCAAGACGATCGGCTCTTTGTAGTCCACGCTATACGTCATGGGAGCCCCCACTCGCCCCCGTTGCTCCCTCTGCTCCTGGTCGAAAGCCCGCCACTCGGGGCCGCTGTCCATTATTCTATCCTGGACGATCAGCCCGCACTTTCCGCAGACTAGAGTGCCCTGCTGGTAGTCGCGCAGGAGGACCGTGGATCCACAGGAAGGGCAGACTTCTCTTTCGGCTATTGCTGCCCTAGCCTCGGCTTTCGTTTTACTTTCCCGCTCGGGCCCTTCCGGCTTTTTTTCTCTTTTTCCTGCCATGCGTCTTCCCCCCAACATATATCTCTTCTCCGAGGAGTCTGGGGATTTCCCCCGGGTTCAGTTCCGGGGAGGGTTTAATCGCTATGTAGGGAAAATTAACCGGTCCGAAGACATCAGATACCTTGCCCACCACCTTGCGATCCCTCTTCCGCACGATGGATCCGAGCTTGGGAACGTGTTCGCTTCGGACTATGAGGGCGAGCTTGTCGGCATGTAGAACCTTCCCTAGCCTCCGCATTTTTGACAACCCCCAAAAGATTTATAGCCAGAACTTAGTTCTGACTAATAAATGTTTCGTAAAATATTTAACTTTGTCGGCGGGAGTCCCCAATCCGCGATTTTGTTACACGTGTAACAAAAATTCTTTGACTTCTCGAGATCTCTTTTTTGAGGAAACTAGTTAGTTGGACTCCCAGTTTCGAGGTGCGGGTTTTGCATGTATGTGACGAAGATAAAGTCAAAAAATCCTAATACCAGGCGGGCAGCCCCACCGACTTTCGCTGGAGGTGAATCTTCTTCTCCTCGGGCCCCTTCCCAGGGCCGATATGGAGAAAAACCTCGCTCTCAGTTTATCCTCTCGTCATTGTCTCAGCTGCCGCCCGGTATTAGCGTGATATAGCAAGTCCAATCTTATTTAGCACAAACACTATTATTAACTGTTGCGGTTGCGGGGTTGCGGAGGTTATCTAATTATAAATCTGGAGTAAAACAAAAATTTTGAGTTCCTTGAGCGCGGCAACGCAACGAGAGGCGCCCGGCGACCTTTGCTTTTACGCGCAAGTACATGGCAACCATTTGTTTGATATGTAGATGACAATCCTCCGGGCCGAAATCTTTGTTATATATATAACAAATCCCGAGGCATCTCGAACTCCAGCCTGCTTAAGTGCGGGACCTATCTTTTTTTACACGTGTAGCAAAATGAAGAGTCGACGCGGGCATGTTTGTTATAATTTATAACAATCCTCCGGAGAGGTTGCACAACATGTACAGAGAATGCTTGAAGAGATCCACATCGCCGGCCTTTCTGGCCCTCCCCCACCACCGGCCCGAAAAACAACCGCGGATATGAGGTTTTCCCGGAATTCTCAAGTAATTTCTCGACTAGCAAAGGGAAGATCCAGCCGTAGGGATGCTTTGTCTCTTTGGATTTTTTCATCCCCTAGACGATGCCACCAAAGCTGGGAAATTCAAATACAGGCAAAGTTGTTATAAATATAACAACTGTAGGAGGCTCTATCTCCGAGGCCCTAAGGAAATTGGCCACAGGGCATCGAGCTCGCCTTCTTCCACGCCACCCTAGTGCAAAGCTTCTCTTCGGGTTTCATCGCCGGAAAACTGGAAAAGGGGAAAATATTGCCAGGACTGAAGCACTCGCTGATAATGCTATCCGCGGCTTGGGCGATCTTCATGCTCCTAGTGCTATGAGCCGCGAGAGCTCACCCTGAGCGCAAGCAAGTTCAAAAAGATCCTGAAACCGCTGGCGATGGTCGTCCCCCGAGCCTTAGAATAGTCGGTGAATATCGCCTCGACCGGGATGCCGCGAACCCTCAGCCCTTTCCGCCTAGCCTGGATCAATATTTCCGATGACACTTCGTAGCGCCTGCTCCGGATCTCTATCTCCCGCAGGGCCCTAGGACCGAGAGCCCGAAATCCCGATTGGGAGTCCGTCAGCGGCCCCCCGAGGAGGTAAGTCACGAAGTTCAGCGCGAAGTTCCCCACGCGCTTATGGAGGGGCATGTTTCCCCCCACGCGGACGCCCACGGCGAGGTCGGCACCCCCCAGCGCCTCCAGAAGCCTGCGGATCTCCCGAGGATCGTGCTGTCCGTCCGCATCGAACGTCACGACCACGTCCGCCCCCCGCCTGCGAGCCTCCAGCAACCCCGTCCGGAGCGCCGCACCCAGACCCCGGTTGCACCTGTGAGAGACAACGATGGCCCCCTTGGAGCGCGCAATCTCGCCGGTCCTGTCGCGCGACCCGTCGTCCACCACTATCACCCTCCTGTAACCCTCGCGCCTCAGACCGTCGAGCACCGCCCCTATCGTGCGCTCCTCGTTGTGGGCCGGAACCACCACCCAAATGTCTTTCCTCATGCCAAGTTCAAATTGCCCCCGCTTACTAAAAACCGTGCCCTCGGACTTAGGAAAAATTCATAAACCATCCGACAACCTCCATATGGGGGGATAGATGAAGATTCTCGTCACAGGCGGTGCGGGGTTCATAGGCTCGAACATAGTCGAGGCCCTGGTGGAACGGGGGGATGAGGTGACGGTGCTAGACGACTTCTCGACGGGAGCAATGGAGAACCTCGAGAACGTGCAGGATGAGATAAGGATCATCAGGGGATCCTGCCTCGACATCCCGAGACTAGACCTGGGGAAGCCGGAACTCATATTCCACATGGGGATTCCCTCGAGTTCCCCCATGTACAGGAAAAACCGCCTGCTGGTGGGGGAGGCGATAAACGGCTTCATCTCCGTGATGGAGCTCGCGAGGGAGAACTCGGTGAGGGTGATCTACGCCTCTAGCTCGTCCATCTACCGGGGGTGTCCAAAACCCTATAGGGAGGACATGCAGACGAAGCCCTTCGACTACTACACGGAGGCCAGATTGACCATGGAACGCCTCGCGGAGGTCTACCACCAGATCCACGGAGTTCGGTCCGTTGGATTGCGGTTCTTCTCCGTCTACGGGCCGCACGAGCGGGCGAAGGGTAGATACGCTAACGTCCTCTCCCAGTTCTTGTGGAGCATGCAAAGGGGGGAGAGGCCCGTAGTATACGGGGATGGGGAGCAGACGAGGGACTTCGTCCACGTGAGCGACGTAGTCAGAGCTTGTCTGCTCGCTGCCGAAGCCGACCTCGACTGCGAGGTGATAAACGTGGGAACCGGCAAAGAAACCAGCTTCAACGAAGTTATAGATCTCCTCAACCGCTCGCTCGGCAAGTCCATCGAGCCGAAGTACGTGGAGAACCCGATCAAGAATTACGTGCGCGAGACCCTCGCCGACATAACGAAGGCCAAAGAACTACTCGGATACGAGCCAAGCGTGAAGCTTGAGGAAGGAATAAAGCTCCTAATCGAAGAAAGCGAATGTGGGGGGAGATGAAAAGGGATGTCGGAAGGAGGAAAAATATGAGGACGTGGTACAAAGAGATAACCTTCTCCACCTCCAGACAGCGCGAGGTAATCGACCTAACGGGCGAGGTCGTTTCGGCCGTCCGCGAGTCGGGGATAAAGAATGGGATCTTGGTGGTCCAGTTACCGCACGCGACCGCGACCTTGGTCATGAACGAGAACGAGTCCGGGCTCAAGCGAGACCTAATCGAGCAACTGGACAGGATCGTGCCGGTGCGCGGCGACTACGAGCACGACAGGATAGACGACAACGCCCACGCACACATGAAGTCGGCGTTCGTGGGTTCGTCGGTTGCCCTCCCGGTGATTAACGGGTCAATCATCCGCGGGACGTGGCAGAACTTCCTAGTCCTGGAGGAGGACGGCCCCAGAACGAGGAGGATGGTAGTCTTCCTGCTTGGGGAGTAAATGGTTATCTACCTGGACATAGAGACCGCGGGCAAGAGTGCGGACGAGGGCGAGGTGATCGCGATCGGACTCCTCAAGGGAAACAGGGTAGAGGTAAGGCTCTCCTGGGAACCCGGCGGGGAGCGCAGATTGCTGGAGTGGCTGGAGGACGAGCTCGAGGAGGGGGAGACCGTGGTCACCTGGTACGGGTCGGGTTTCGATATCCCCTTCCTCCTAGCACGCTCCGCCCTCCTAGGCGTGGAGCTCCCTCGCCTCTGCAACGCGCCGAAGCTCGATCTCTGCGAGTGGTGCCGGCAAAACCTGAAGCTCTCCAGCTACGGGCTCGAATCCGTCTCGAAGTTTCTGGGGATTGAGCGGGAAGTGGAGTTCGCGGGGAAAGATGTTCCCACGCTTCACAAGCTCGCGCTGGAGGGGGACGAGAAGGCCCGATCCCTCATCGCTAGGCACTGCGAGGAGGACCTCCGGTTGTTGAGGGGAGTTCACGAGAAGCTCAAGCCCTACGTCGAGGTGGGGAGTTGGAGGAACTCAACCGGCTGATAAAGTCCTGCACGAGGTGCGACCTCCACAAGTGGCGCACAAACCCCGTCCCGGGGGAGGGGCCGGAGGACGCCGAGGTGATGCTCGTCGGGGAAGCCCCGGGGTACTACGAGGACAAGGAGGGGAGGCCGTTCGTCGGGGCGGCGGGGAAGCTGTTGGACGAGCTACTTGAGAGCGCCGGACTGAAGCGGGAGGAAGTGTTCATCGCGAACGTCCTCAAGTGTCGCCCACCCGGCAACAGGGACCCCACCGATGAGGAGATCGAGGCCTGCACCCCCTACCTCAAGCGCCAGATCCAGATCGTGAGACCGAGGCTCATAGTTGCCCTGGGGAGGTTCGCGGCGGGGGTCCTGCTCGGGAGACCCGTATCCATGGGGCGCATGCACGGAACCCTAGAGGACTGCTCGTACGGGGGATGGCGCGGGAAGGTCTTCGTCTCCTACCACCCGGCGGCGGCCCTTTACGGGACGTCCAGGGAGCTGCTCGGACGGGACTTCGAGAGTCTCCGGGGGATAGTCGAGAGGCTGGACGAGTTCAAGGTGTCCCAGCAAATGACACTTGGGCCGTGAGGAAGGCCCCGTGATCCTCTGACGAAGGGGACGATTCTCCCGTCTCCCTTCATGAAACCACCTCCTAAAAGCGCTCGGTCGATTTTATCCGGTAGCACCCCACCCAAAAGCGAGTCTGGGGATTTGAACCTCGGCGGGATCTGTTTAACAGCGATTTCGAGGAATCGATTTCCGAAATGTGTAAATCAGTCGTTGCAGCATCGATGAAAAATTTTGGCGCTGAACGAAATCGTTGTTATATATATATAACAAATCTCCGTGGCATCCCGCCGGTGGAATTTCTAATTCGGAACTTTTTGTTACACGTGTAACAAAAATGAAGGGGGCTATGCGGGCGACATTTGTTATATAACGAATCCGGGCATCTCGAACCCTTTTGTCATGGTAAAAATTCTCCCTCCTCCCACTCGAGGTAATACTCCGGGTCGATCGTGAACGCGATCCTGCACCTGTGGCAGAGGTACCACGCGGCGGAGTTCCTGAAGTCGTTCCACTTCTCGGTTCGGTTCCCGCACACGGGGCACTTTATTTCCCCCATCCTCACCACCTCCTCGACGGTTTCATTCGCGCTCCGACCTCGCCAGGGCCAGCCCGTACTGCAGGATCCGCCCGGTCGCGCCCCCTATGACCCAGAGCAGGGCCATCGCGACGAGGTAAGCCCCCATCTCGGGCGGCGGGGAGTCTCCCGGAACCAGCTCCGAGAAGCCCGCGAGCCTGCCGGGGTCCAGGAACGCTAGGAGCCCCAGGGCGAAGACGCCGCAGAGAAGCCCGACGCCGAGCGCGAGCATCAGCTGGCCCGCGGTTCTGTTCCGCATGGAAAATCACCTCCGCGACCTTTCCTCAGCTGACCCCTTCCCGCGGGGCCAAACTACTCCCAGATCTCCTCCTCTCCGTCGCTCCACCAGATGTGCACCCTGGTTATCGGGTCGTTCGGGAAGTAGTTGTCCCCGACCCCGAGGTTTGTGTAGACGTAGCGGTATTCGGGGTAGATACTGGGGCGAATCAACACCACTCCGCGGTCGGCCGTCTCGACCGCGACGAGGGGCCGCGGGTCGGTCGGACCGTTCTCGAAGTACAGTCCCGCGAACCCGGCCCGGAACCCTTCCTTATCGAGCCCTCGCTGCAGGTACAGAGCAATTTTCAGCCCGACGAAGGTCTCCTGAATTTGTTTAAGTCCCTCTCGGGAGAGACTCGGGGAAATCGATATCAGCAGGCGGTAGAAACACCTCATCGTCGAAATTGATATCTGTCGAGTGAATTACTACCTTGTATACTCCCTCAAATATCTCAATTTCGTGCTCGCCTACTCCTCTTTTCCTCATCTCCTCCACATCCTCGGCTGTGATACCCACAGGAATGTATTCTGGCCCGACGTTCTCTATTTTCGTTCGGGCCAAACAATCCCCAGTCTCGGGATCTAGAGCTATCAGGTATACGGTTCTCTCCCTGCCGTTGTATATGGCAATCTCATTTTCTGATAAAGAAGGATCAAATGCCTCCATACGATAGTCGACAATTTCTCCGTTCGTCCTTGCTTTAATATCGATTTCCAAATCATAAACTTGTCCATTGTCCTCTACATGCCAGTATGCCGTCGCACTGATACCCAATGGTTCATCGACAGAGAATAAAGCATGCGCTCCCACCACAACCGCTGCTGAAATGGCGGCAATGACTATGGCCGCTCTGATTTTTCCATCTTTCATCTAACTCACCCCCACTCCTTTTTTCTTATGTTTTTGTTTTTTTACTATTTCACTATGGTTACCTCCCCATCCCAAACCGGGATGGGATAGAGAGCGGAGATATCAGCTTCAGAAATCTCCGCCGGTGGAATATCATCGTGATAACAATCACCATACCTAAGGTAAAGCCTGTAGTCGTCCGGAAGGTACACATAATACTCGTATCCCACATTTTCCAATATATAGTAATCCACTCCATACATGAGGAGCCACGCGCCGAACCATTCTATTCTTTTTTCATCCGGAATGGTTGCATCTTGCCATCCTCCTCCAAAGATGCCAAAGTTCCGTTGCGAGCGAAAATAGTAAGGATATACAACAATTGTTTTAAAGTCTGGCTTCTCTTGCTTCTCGTAGTACCCGATCACTTTAAACTCGTTCGATACCGAAATGGTAACCGAGTTCTTGGGTGTTACCGCTGCGAGTGGTAGGATCAAGATGTGGTGGAACTGCCATTCGTCGCCAGCCGAAGCCTTGAACCTGATGGTGTACGTTCCCGGGTCGACTTGCAAGGTGGCGGAGCCCGTCGCCGTGTGGATCGTCGTGCCGCTCGAGTCTGTCACGGTGATCCGGGCGTCCTCGACCACGCGGTACGGGTTGTCCAGCTCGACCGCCCTGACGGTCAGCGTCGCCGGCTCGGGTTCCTTCGGCGGAATGGCTACATAGGTGCCGGTCACGGTCCTCGTCTCTCCTGCGGCCAGCGCGACCGTCCGATCGGATGGCTTGGTGTAGCCGGGAACATCCCCGAATGAAATGGTGTACGTGCCCGCGTCCAGCTCCCTCGTCTGCGGCGCGATCCCCCAAGAGATCCCGTCTACGAAAACCTCACCCTTCACCGGAGTCGTGTCGACGGTCAGCGTCGCCAGCTCGGGCTCCTCCTGCTCCTCAGGTGGCTCCTCCGGCTTCACGTAGTACCCGGTCACCGTCTCGCTCTCGCCGGCGGCCAGCGTCACGGTTCTGTTTGACACGCCATGATATTCCCAGCCGCTGTCGGTTTTCGGGTCAAACGCCACGCGGTAGGTGCCCGGCGGGACCTGCCTCGTGGCGGAGCCGAAGACCGTGAAGCTCTCGGGCCCGGTGACGGTGATCCGGGCGTCCCTGATCACGTGGTCGGGGTTGTCCGCCTCGACCGCCCTGACGGTCAGCGTTGCCGGCTCCGGCTTCGACACGGCTTCGACGACCACGTACGGCACCTTCCAGCTGCGAGACGGCCTGCTCGCGACGCTCAGGTCCAGGCGGTAGACCGCGGACTTCCAGTAGTTCTCGCTCGGGACGGAGGCGGTGACCGTGATCAGGTGAGAGGATGCCGGGCCGCGGGGCGTCATCCTGAGCGTGGTCTCGGCGGAGGAGGCGAGGAACAGCTCGCGGTCGCCCAGCCTCGCGGTGACCCCATTCCCGCTGGCGGAGAGCCTGACCGGGCCGCTGTAGTTGTTCTTCGCGATGATTCTGACGGTCGCCTCCTTCGACCCCCACGGGGCCAAGGAGTAGGCCGCCTCGTAGTGCTTCCAGTAGCGCCTCTTGACCGCCACGAGCTCCTTCCACCTGACCTCGTACTTCCAGCCCGTCCGCACGCGCTCGAAGGTCGCGGTCCCTCCCGTCGAATCCGCCTTCTCCCTGGCGTCGGAATACCCGTCGAAGGCCTGGGAGCGCTCAACGGTCCACTCGAGCCTGTAGTCCGTGTCCACCCTGCGGGAGGAGATCTCGCCGCCGGTTTCCGCCTTCTTCCGGAGGGCCTCATCCCAGCTGCCGAAGGTCTCGGAGCGGCGCACGGTCTCCCAGGCGCCCTCCCAGTGGCCGGGGACCCACCTGTCGCGGGGGTCCCAGACGGGGATTATGGTTCCCCCGACGCTCCGGCTCTTCCAGTAGGCGCCCAAATACTCGTCGAAGATCTGGGAGCGGGTCACCGTGCGATAAACCGGAACTTTCCGATATCCGTAAACCGGAACCTTCCTGTATTCGTAAACGGGATATCTGTAGTTCCCGTAGTACCCGTAGTATCGCACGATCCTGCAGTACTTGTAGTAGCGTACGTATCGCTCGATCCTGTAGTACTTCACGTACTTCTGCGTGGTGTACCCGATCACGCGCTTCTCCTTCCATTCGACCCTGTAGTCGTAGCCGCCGACGTAGTGGCCGGGGACCCACCTGTGGCGGGGGTTCCACACCCTCGTCGTCCACGTCACCGTGTACTCGTACTCCGGGACCTCGACGATCCTGGAACCCGCGATCCCGGTCCCGTAAGTGTGAAGGTATGCCCGCGCGCGTTCGGCCAGCTCGCGCGTCTCGTAGGTGTGGGAGTGCGAGGTGGTCCACCTGACCACCCACCTCCAGCCGTACACGGGGATCGCCTCCAGCTCGCCGCCCACCGCCTCCTTCTTTTCCAGGGCGGCGGAGTAGTCGTCGAAGGTCTCCGAGCGGTCCTCGTAAATGTCCTCGATCACCTCTCCTCCCGTCATCCCCGTGTAGACCGAGCCGGTGTTCACCCATCCCCGCTCAAGCGAGCCGGAGCTCGGGCTCAGCTCCAGGTCGAAGGGATCGTATTCGAGGGGGAGGTCGAACGTCACCCTCCCGCCAGCTTCGACCGTCTTCTCGGCACGCCTCTCGGCGAACCCGCGCCACCCGCCGTCCTCAGGGCCGTCCGGCTCCCAGTCCCCGTCGTCCCCGGCGATCACCACGACCGTGTGCGTCCCGGGCTCGAGGTCGTCGATCACGAGGCGGAAGTGCCCGTCCTCGTCGGCGTTGTCCGAGTAGCGCTTGGGCTCGGAGTAGACGATAACCGCCACCGGGGCTCCCGGCTCGGTGTTCACCTCGATCACGGTCGACGAGGTTTCCACCACGATGTTCTCGCTCGCCGAGTCGGTCAGCCCGTCGTCGTCGGTCACCGTGAGGGTCACGGTGTAGGTTCCGGCGCTTTCGTATCGGTGGGTCGGGTTCTGTTGCGTGGACGTGGTCCCGTCCCCGAAGTCCCAAAACCACGAGACCACGCTCCCGTCCGGGTCGGAGGAGAGGTCCGTGAACCGGACATTGTCGGCGGTCGTCGGGCTCGGTGGCGAGTATGAGAAGTCCGCAGTGGGATACTCCGCCTGCAACCTGTATTGGACGTAATCCTTACTTACCTCCCCTGCTACTTGGGGGTGGAAACAAGCTATTAGGATGAAAACGATGCCAAATACGGCACTCCACCTGCCTCCCAAAAGCCTCGTCACCTCCTCGGTCCGTCCCCTTAGTAAATAAAAACGGGGGCCCGATTTAACCTTTTGCGTAAAAAACTATTGGCGCCCCTAGCGCAATAGGGTGAAGGGGGCTCATAAGGAGAAAACCGCTAGACCTTCCTCAGATCGACTATCGCGGCGGACCTCCCCCGGGCCACGGCCGCCGGGATGTCCCAGACTGCTCGCGAGCGCTCTATTATCGCCCTATCGCTGCTGGCAACGACATCAAAGCCCCTCACCCTCCGATCCACGTCCGCGGCGGTTCTCGCGTCCCCCGCGAGTCCAAGCCTCCCCATCTCCTCCCGCGCCATTGCCGATAGCTCCCCGCTCCTGCTCACCTGTTTATCGAAGATCAGGGCCACCTCCCCCGGGCCGGCCTTCCTCACCGTCCGCAACAGCTCGACCAGCGCCGCCCTAGTGGTCCCCGACGTCCTGTACTTTCCAAAGATGGCGGAGAGGTCCCGAAGAAAGCCGTCGTCGCACCTTATCACCTTCCTTCCGCTCAGGAGCCCCTCGATGGTTATGAGGACGTTGTAGCCGTCGATGCCGAGCCTCTTCCCCCTAACTTCCTCCATCCCGACGGCTTTGGCCCTGTGGATCTCGATCTCCCCCTTGGAAAAAACGCACCGCGCCAAGAGGTGACGCTCATCGAGCCCAAGCCCGTAGTGGTTGGCCACGAACCTCACGGCGGAGGTGCGAGGGTAACCCCGATCCAGTAGATACCGCAGGTCCCGGACCGCAGCGACCAATTTCGAGGGCATCATGCTCATTCCACGTAGATCGCCGGCCTGAACGGCAGGGCCAGCTTCGCTCTCCCTCGAGGATCGTACCTTCTGGGATCGTCCATTGTGAACACGTCAACCCTCTCCGCCCCAATTTGGTCCCGGATGAAGTCGCGCGCATCGGTTAGAATTTCCAGCTCGCCGATGTCGGACTCGGACAGGACTTCCACCCACCCCTCAGGCATCCTCTTGACCTCCTTCGCTGCCGCCTTGAAGAAGCCCGCCAGCTCCTCGGGAGGGACGTCTAGCTCCTCCCTCCCCCAAGAGATCAGGGCGCCCAGATCAACTTTCCCCTTCCTCACTTGCTCCAGCACCTTTCGGTAAGCGTCGCGCCTCCAGCCCCCCGCCACGTAGAAGCACGCGCGCCTCGGAGCCTTCATCTTCGTCGCCCGGAGTATGCCCCTCACGTCGTCGATGACCGACCTCAAGTACTCCTCCACGAACTCCGCCTCCTTGTCCACATACTCCGACTCAACCTCCGGCCACGGCGCGGTCGAGACGAACCCCTCCATTCCCATTTGGTGCCAGATCTCCTCGCATACGTGGGGGACGAACGGAGCAAGCATGCGAACCCAGCGATCCAACACGTACTTCAGGACCCACGCCTTCGACTCCCCCCTCGCCAACCCCAAGTACCGGCGGAGATCCTGCAACATCAGGAAGAACGCGTGCTGGAGGGCCTTGCGCGTCTCGAACTTCTCGAGCGCCTCGGTGGCTTCCCTAAGGTGGCCCTGCAACCTGCTTAACATCCACCGATCCCACAGGGTGAGTTCCGGGCGCTCCATTTTGGGAAGCTCGATCACCTCCCGCGCGTGGGAGTAGAACCTCTCAAGATGCCTAACCATGGCGTCCACTTCCATAGTTCGCCAATCGAGATCCTGCCAAGGCTCGGCGACCGACATCAGATACAAGCGCACGACATCGGCCCCGTACTCCCGGATGGCGTCGTTTATCGGGATTATGTTCCCCTTTGAGGAGGACATCTTGCGCCCTTCCAGCACCACCATTCCGAATGAGACTATCCCTCTCGGCCACAGATCGGGCGGGAAGATCGCGACGTGGTGGAAGATGTGGAAAGTGAGGTGGTTCGGGATGAGCTCGCTGGCGGACATCCTATAGTCGAGGGGATACCAGTACCCCGCCTCCTCACGCATACGCTTCAGGGTCTCCAGCTCTACGCCGGAAGACCTCGAAACGGACTCGACGTCCCCTTCCCCCAGCAACACGTAATCGAAAACTTCATCCGAAAGCTTTGCCGGGTCCACCTCTTTGAGGATGTGGGAAATGGTGTAGTAGGCCATGTAGATCGTGGAATCGCTGAGGGACTCAATTATCCAGTTGGGATCCCACGGGGCTGGGGTTCCCATCCCTATCCTCCTAGTACACGGCCACTCGCGCAGCCACTCGATGGTGTGCTCAAACTGCGCCCTGGTCTCGGGAGGCACCAGGTGCATCCTGCCCAAGCACTCGCGGGCCTTCTCCTTCCACGCCTCGTCGGAATAGTTGAGGAACCATTGGTCCTCCACCAACCTAACGGAGCACTCCGCCCCGCACCGACAGATCACGGGCTTCTTGGAGAACTCGTACATCGTCGCCCCCTCCCCCGCGGCAATCAAGTCCCCTCGGACCCTCTCCTTCGCAATCGAGACCTTCATGCCAGCGTACTTGGGGATCCAGTCCCGCATCGTTCCCCTCGAGAACTCTGCCAGATAAACCTCCGAAGTCGCATCCTCGAGTTTGGGATCCCTCTGATCAGATATCCCCTCTCGCTCCACGACGTCTATGGCCGGCGACTCGCCAAACCCCTGCAACTGGATGACCGACACCGGTTTGATCTTCCGCACCCTCTCCGGGTCGACTCCATAGGGCTCTAGGAGCTCCGGCCTGCGCTGGAGCTCAAGCAGCGCAACATAGTCATAAGGAGCGTGGGATGGGACAGAACCAACGACCCCCGAGGCATTTTTTGGATCCACGAACTCCGCCGGCAGGATTGGGACCTTCTTGTAAGTCATCGGAACCTCGACATCCTTCCCTATGAGACTCTCCCTAAGTTTCTCGACCCTCCCCACCTTGAACCCCTGGTTGCGAAGTTTTTCGACGGCCTCCTTGCTGACCACCCACTTCTCCCCGTCCACCTCGGCCACCACGTAGTCGACATTCGGGTTCAACCAGAGGTTCGTGACCCCGAAGACCGTCTCCGGGCGCAGGGTCGCGGCGGGAAGCACGTAGTCGCCGAGCCTGTACTTCAGGAGCGTGAACTCGTTGATGTCCACGCCCTCCCCCTCCAAAAGGTCGTGGTCGGTGACGGGGTTACCACAACTCGGACACCACTTTACGGGGTGCTTACCCTTGCTGACGAGCCCAGCGTCCATGAGCTTGTGGTACTGCCAAGTAACGAACTTGCTGTAGGCCTCGTCGATTGTGGTGAACTCCCTCCGCCAGTCTATCGAATATCCGAGCAGGTGCATTCCCTTCCTATAGCTCAACTCGGACTCTCGAGCGAAGTAATTGGCGAAGTAGCGCGGATCCTCAAACTTCGGAAGGTCCTCCTCCCTGACCCCGTAGACCTTCGTTAGTATCCTCACGAATTCCGGGTCCCTGCGCTTAACTCGCTTAGCCGCTCCGACGAGTGGCGTTCCCGTGAAGTGATACGCCATCGGAAAGAGGACGTTGAAACCGCGCATCCGTTTGTAGCGGGCGATCACGTCCGGCACGGTGTACGTCCTAGCATGACCTATATGCATGGGGCCGGAAACGTACGGATAAGCGACCGTGATGAAGAACTTGGGTCTCCCATTTGGCTCTGCGCAGAAAAGTTTGGCCTCGCTCCAAGCCCGCTGCCACTTCGCGTCTATTTCCCGCCAGTCCACCATACGACCAGCCTACCATTGCTAATCGACAGTAAAAATTATTTCGAAATGCTGTGGGATTCGAGTTAGCTAGCTCCTTTCGACCCCAGTTGCTTCTTGCACGTCTCGACCCCCGCAGCCACCGCCTCCTCGAGTTTCTCCGTCCGAGGGCCACCTCCTTGACCCATTCGCGCCCGACCGCCCCCACCG
>JAGGTB010000042.1 GCA_021163965.1 Hadesarchaea archaeon
GTCCTCGCGTAGTTGGGCCGATACCAGGCCCCAGGGCCCAAGAGATCATAGCGCGTGACAAGCGCGTGATGTCACCATCTTATCAGCGGGCTGAGCCCGTGGTGGGGGAGGAGGGCTGGGGGGTCTACGTTAGGGATGTAGATGGCAACGTGTTTCTGGACCTGTCCTCCGGGATGTTTGTCCTCAATTACGGCTACTCTAACCCAAAGTTGGTGAGGGCGGTTCAGCGGCAGCTGGCAAAGCTCACGCACTTCGCCGGGACGGACTTCTACTGTGAGGCACAGGTAAAACTCGCGGAGAAGCTCGTGAAAATTACCCCTGGGAAATTCAGTAAGCGCGTGTACTTCGGAAACTCCGGGGCTGAAGCTGTGGAGGCGGCGTTTAAATGCGCTCGTTGGCACACCCGGCGCCCGCGGATGATCGCATACACCGGCGCATTTCACGGGCGGACATTCGGAGCAATGAGCTTGTCCTCCGCGTCCTCGAAGCATCACAAATTTTTCGCCCCCCTCGTCCCCGGGGTGAGTTTCATGCCATATCCGTACTGCTATCGATGTCCGTTTGGCCAGAGCTACCCGGGATGCGATTTCCTGTGCGTCGAGTATATCCGGGACTCTCTGACAAAGACTATTCCAGCGGAGGAGGTTGCAGCGGTGATTACCGAGCCGATTCAAGGGAATTCGGGTTACATTATCCCGCCGCCGGAGTACTATCCAATGATCAAGGAAATTTGCGACGAGCATGGGTGGTTGTTTATAGCAGATGAAATCCAGACGGGCCTTGGTCGAAGCGGAAAGATGTTTGCGGTTGAGCATTGGGGAGTAACTCCAGATATCGTGTGCGTGGCAAAAGCTCTGGCTGGCGGGATAGCTCCGATAGGGGCCATGATTGGGAATTCGGAAGTTATGGATTGGGAGCCGGGCTCACACGCAAGCACATTTGGGGGCAACCTTCTTGCATGTGTTGCTTCTCTCGCTGCCCTTGAAATATTGGAAGAAGAAAATCTTGTGGAGAAGGCCAAGGTCATTGGCGAGTGGACATTGAAGCGCCTACAGGAGATGAGGGAGGAGCACAGGTTAATCGGAGATGTCAGGGGAATGGGAATGCTTCTGGCAATCGAGTTGGTAAAGGATAGAGATACCAAGGAACCGGCGGTGGAGGAGCGCGACGCTGTCGTGCGGGAAGCGCTGAACAGGGGATTAATACTTTTCCGCGGCGGACGCTCCGTGATAAGGATAGCTCCGTCCCTCACTATTGGTAAAAAGGAGCTCGAGCTCGGTCTTGATATTTTGGATGATTCCATCGCGGAGGTTGAGGGGAGATGAAATCTCACTTCAGTATTGATGAACAGGGACATTTGGTAATAGGCGGAGTCAGCGCTGTGGAGCTAGCGGAGAGATTTGGCACCCCGCTTTACGTTATGGATGAGCAACGGGTAAGGGAAAACTACCGCCGGTTTTATAGGGCGTATGCCGATCGCTGGAAGAAGATTATTGTCTGCTATGCCTACAAGGCGAATTCTAACCTAGCAGTTTGTAAGGTCCTTTGCAGCGAGGGATGTGGCGCCGAGGTGAGTTCCGAATGTGAACTCCGGACGGCGCTTCGCGCGGGTGTCCCCGGCGAGCATATAATCTTCAACGGGAACTGTAAGTCCCCTCAGGAGCTCAAGTTAGCGATTGAAAATAACGTCTTGATAAACCTAGATAGTCTCCAAGAGATCGAAGTGGTCGACGAGATCGCGTCGAAGCTCGGTAGGAAGGCACGAGTCGGGATACGTGTGAATCCGGACGTTAAGGCGCCGACTCATCCCTATGTGGCGACCGGGTTGCGCGAAAGTAAATTTGGTTTGGATGTTAGGAGCGGTCAAGCTCTGGATGGGTATCGCTTGGCCAAGGAGAAGGAGAACTTGGAGGTCGTGGCGATTCACTCGCACATTGGCTCCCAAATCCTTGATCCTAGGCCCTTTGAGGAGCAGATCAGAAAGGTGCTGGAAGTGGTGGCGAAAATAAGAGATGAGCTCGATATGGAGATAGAGCTAGTTGACCTTGGGGGCGGTATCGGGATTCCCTACAAGCCGGATGAGAAAGAGTTGCCTCCGGAAGAGGTGGCATCGAAGGTGACGGCGGCTGCAAGGGAGGCCGTTGAATCGTACGGGATCCAAGAACCTACCCTCGTTTTCGAGCCCGGTCGATACATAGTAGCAGATGCCGGGGTACTTCTGGCGAGGGTCAGATACACCAAGGAGAGGCCCGGGATTCCGGACTGGGTAGCGATTGATGCTGGAATGAACGCGCTGATCCGACCAGCACTTTACGATGCGTATCACCACATTGAGGTTGCCAACAAAATGCTCGATAAGCCGACCAAGCTCTTTAACATCGCCGGACCTCTCTGCGAGTCTGGGGATTTCCTAGGGAAGAATAGGAAGCTCCCGGAGGTGCAACCCGGCGACCTCTTAGTCATCTATGACGTGGGCGCATACGGGCTTTCGCTTTCAAGCCAACACACCGCTAAGCCGAGACCGGCGATGGTACTCGTAAACTCCGGGAGGGCAGCGATAGTAAGGGAGAGGGAAAGCTGTGAGTACCTAACGCGCTTGGACAGGATCCCGGAGTGGCTGGAATGAGAAGAGTAGTGGTAAAGTTCGGCGGGACAAGCATCGGCGATGGAGAGTTGGTGCGCAGGGCCGCCGAGTCAGTTGCGCGAGAGTACAAGAAGGGAACCCAAATAGCCGTAGTGGTCTCCGCAATGGGGCATACCACCGATTTCTTGTTCGAGGCGGCGGAAAGTAGCACCGCTGGAAAAATCACTGAGGCTGAGATGGACGATATAATAGCGATGGGGGAACGCACCAGCGTCCGTATATTCGCTAGTGCCTTGAGGAGCCTCGGGATTAAGTCCGAGCCCATAGATGTTCAGAGCGAGGAATGGCCTATAATCACAAATAGCTCCTTCGGTCGGGCTGAGCCAGATATGGACACGACGCGACGCTTGATTAGAAAAAAAATTTTGCCCTTAATGGATAAGGGCGTCGTGCCGGTGATATGTGGTTTTGTGGGCAAGGACGCCAACGGTAATGTCACGACTTTGGGGCGGGGGGGAAGCGATATCACGGCTTTTCTGGTTGGCAAGTGCTTGGGGGCGTCTGAGGTGATCATTGTGACGGATGTCGAAGGGGTTATGAGCGCAGATCCGCAGAAGGTGTCGAACCCCGACCTGCTCGAGGAGATAACAGCGGAGGAAATGTACGATCTCGCCAGGTATGGCGCCCAAATTCTGCATCATCGTGCATTAGAGCACAAGGATCCGGAGCTCGACGCAAAAATTATACACTTCCGGCACGGTAATCTTAATGCCAAGGGCACGAGAATAATTGGTGGAGGGGGTAGAAAAGTGGGCGCAACGCTTCACCCGAAGCCACTAGCTATGTTGACGGTTGTCGGGGAAGGGATGCAGGTGAAGCCGGGGATATTGTCTGAGGCGGTTACTCCCCTGAGTCGGGCCAAAATAAACATTTTCGGCGTTTCTATCGGCCCCCGTTCCTTTTCCCTTTACGTCGCGGAGGACGAGTCACAGCGAGCGCTGGAGGTGCTACACAGGGTGGTGAAGAGAAACGAGGTAATGAAATCCGTCACGTCCGAAGGGGGGATAGCCATGGTGGTGGTGGAAAGCGAGAAGTTCATTGAAACCCCGGGGGTCATCTCCAAGTTGTCCAACGTTTTGGCAAAAGAAAACATAAACATCATCGAGATCTATTCGAGCAGAGCTTCCATCAGCTTTTTTGTCGATTGGAGGGATGGGAAGCGAGCGTTTAAACTTTTAAAGGAAGCTATGGAGGAGATGGGCGCTTGATCGGGAAGAAATTTGCGGGAGCATTCACGGCCTTGGTGACGCCCTTCGATGAGAGAGATGAGGTCGATGAGGAGGGGCTTCGGGAGAACATAGAGTTTCAGATTAAGGAGGGAATTCACGGCCTTGTACCTACTGGGTCGACTGGGGAGTGTGCGACGCTTTCGTACGAGGAGCACAAACGCGTGGTTGAGATAACAGTTGACGCTGCGAGGGGAAAAGTTCCAGTCTTGGCCGGAACCGGTAGCAACAGCACGAGGGAAGCCATAATGTTGACTCAGCACGCCAAGGAAGCGGGAGCAGATGGAGCGCTCTTGGTCGTGCCGTACTATAACAAGCCAACTCAGCGGGGGTTATACGAGCACTTCAAGAAAATTGCGGAGACGGTGGACATACCGCAGGTGCTCTACAATATCCCATCCCGCAGCGCTGTGAACTTGGAGCCGGAGACCATGGCGAAGCTGGCTAAACTGGAGAACGTAGTCGGGGTAAAGGAAGCCAGCGGAGACATGAAGCAAGTGTCTAAGATTATTGAGTTAACGCGCGACGAGGACTTCTTCGTGATCTCGGGAAACGATTCGGATACTCTTGAGATAATGAGACTCGGCGGGATCGGGGTAATCTCCGTCGCCTCGAACATAGTGCCTAGGAAGGTGGTCGAGTTGGTTGAGTGCTTGCAAGTCAAGGATTACGACAGGGCGAAGAGGATTAACGAGGAGCTGGCCCCGCTGTTCAAGGGCCTTTTCATCGAAACGAATCCCGGGCCAGTCAAGATGGCCATGAACTGGATGGGAATGGCCGCTGGCAAGCCTAGGCTTCCACTCGTCGAGCTTGAACCGGAGAACCAAGAAAAATTACGCAGAATTTTGGCCGATGCCGGTTTGGTGCAAAAATGATTAAGGTCGCAGTCTGCGGTGCATGCGGGAGGATGGGAAAAGAGATAGTTAGGGCCGTGTCGAATCAGGAGGATATGAAGGTTGTCGCGGCGATCGATGCCCCGGGGACCACTTTAGAAGGTCAAGATATCGGCGAAGTAGCAGGCATCGGAAAGCTCGGCGTGAAGGTGGTCGGTGCGGACAAGATAGCTGAGGTTCTAAACGAGGCGAGGCCCGACGTCTTGGTGGATTTTACGGTCGCCGAAGCGGCGGTGCAGAATGTCAAGGCCGCCGCAAAGGCCAAAGTCGGCGTTGTTGTGGGAACTACTGGGCTTTCAAAAGATCAAATGGAGGAGCTGAAAGAGGCTGTGAGGAGGGAGAATATCTCTGCAGTCGTCTCTTCGAATATGTCGGTTGGCGTCAACGTTTTCTTCAAGCTCGCCGAGGAAGCCGGGCGTCTGCTGAAGGACTACGATATCGAGATCATCGAGGCACATCATAGGAAGAAGATCGACGCCCCAAGCGGAACCGCTCTTAAAGTGGCTCAGATCATTGCTGAAAGTTCTGGGAGGGACTTTGAGGATGTGGCGAGGTTTGGCAGACCGAGGGGGAAATTGGGCGAGCGTCCCACAGGGGAGATAGGAATTCACTCGATTAGGGGCGGAGGCATCGTCGGGGAACATACGGTGATCTTCGCTGGACCCGAAGAGCGCTTGGAGCTAGTTCATCGCGCGCAAAGTAGGCGGGTATTCGCTAGCGGGACGGTCAGGGCAATTCGCCACGTAGCCAAGGGGTCCAAACCGGGGACGGTACAGAGCATGCAGGACGTAATATTCGGAGAGACGGCCTAAGATTATGCAATCCCCAACGTTCAACGAGATTTTTGAGATGGCAAGTAAATTCTCCCCACTATTGGTATTTTGCGACCGCAGTTTCTACAACGGTTTTCCTCCAAGTTCGTTTTGAGCAATTCAAGTCCCAAGCGCTCGATCAATAGCTCCCCGCACTCCGGGCAGTAGGTATTCTCATATTTGTGGCCTAGAACGTTCCCCACGTAGACAAATTCGACCCCCTCCGAGACAGCTATGTCGTGGGCTCTCTCGAGCACCGAGACCGGGGTGGGCGGCGCGCTGAACCTGTATGCCGGGTAGTAAGCTGTGAAGTGCAGGGGGGTTTCCTTACCGGCTTCTTCAAGGTGGCGACTAGCGAGGTCGCGGAACTGATCCGAACGGTCATTTACCCCCGGGATGACCAAGTTTACCACCTCGACATGCATCCCCATCCTCTTTGCCTTGTGCACGTTTCGCCAAACGATTTCAACATCGAGACCACAATACTGCCGAACCATCTTCGCATCGCCTTTGACATCTATACACAGGGCATCGAGCCCGGCATCGCGCAACGCGCGCAGGGCCTCCAGCGTCATATAGCCGTTGGTCACGAAGGTGTTGTAGAGGCCCCTCTCCTTCGCGAGCCTAAAGACATCCAGCGCCCACTCGAGGGATAAGGTCGGCTCGTTGAACGAAATGCTTGTACCCTGGCATCCGTACTCCCCCACAAGGCTCACGAATTTTTCCGGAGGGATATACTCGCTTCGGGAGGGGTCTGGCTCGGACTTGCTTATGTGGAAGTTCTGGCACCAGGGGCAAGAACTATTGCAGGACCAGCTGCCGACGGTCAGGGCCCGGCTGCCCGGCCAGAAGTGATAGAAGGGTTTCTTCTCTGCCGGGTTTGCCGAAATTCCGCTCGATAGCCCGTACTGTAGGGTGATAAGTTCTCCGCTGGAGTTTTTTCTTGTTTTGCAGAACCCAAGTTCTCCGGGTGGTATGATGCACTTCCTCTCGCATGTTTTGCACCTTACCCTCCCCCTGTCGAGTTCGTCGTAAAGTAGCGCTTTCTTGATCCAAGGTCTCTTTAGGTTCGAACTGCTGGCACTCGTGGGTCGTGCAGGCATCTTTGTCCCCAGCCTCGTCGCCACTGAAAGATTTTTTGCCTTTACACCATAATTAAGCCCGATGAAGTACTACGAATTGAGGGGGAAACTCGCCCGTATTAGAGATGATTTTGATGGAAAACTGATTGTGGTGGGGGACCTCCACGGCGACTTGGAGAGTTTCGAGCGCGTGAGGGACATTTTTCTGCAGATTCCGGATTCCATCCTGATCTTTCTCGGCGACTATGCGGACCGTGGAAGCTTCGGGATTGAGGTCATAGAAGGGGTGAAGGGACTCCTAATCGATTTTCCTGACCGCACGATAGCCCTCAAGGGCAACCATGAAGACTACAAGATGGGCATGCCGAATTTCGCACCGTGTGATTTGCCTAGGGAAGTCGAGATCAAGAGGGGGATCAGCTGGAGGGACTTCTTCCCGCGGTTCGAGAGGGAGTTCCTGAGTCGTCTTCAACTGGCCGTGTGGGTGCCTAGCTACGCGTTGCTCGTGCACGGCGGGATATCGTCTAAGATCCGCGATCTCTCCGATCTTGAGAGCCCTTCTGAAGGGGTGGAAGAGGACGTGCTGTGGAGCGATCCTTATGAAGGCACGGGGGAGCACCCGAATCCTAGGGGAGCAGGGATCCTCTTCGGTCCGGATGTCACGAAGTCCGTCGCAGGGAGGGTTAAGGTCAAATATATCTTGCGCAGTCATGAGCCGAGGAAAGCTTTGACGGGCCCTTTCGCCGAACATGGGGGGATGGTAATAACCCTGAGTTCCACGCGAATATATGGAGGGGTGCCATTTGTCCTATCGTTTGATGTGGGGGCCCAGCTGAGCGGGGAGAATCTCAGGCTAATGACGAGATATCTCACTGATGCCGGCGATTTATAAGGGAAGTGGGAAATGCATAGAAGGGTGGCGGGGATGGCGAAAATTCCCGTAGCAGTGCTCGGTGCAACGGGCATGGTTGGGCAACGCTTTGTCCAGTTGCTCGCCGATCACCCGTGGTTTAGCCTCGAGGCTCTTACGGCTTCTGAGCGCTCGGCCGGGAAGCCCTACGCCGAAGCGGCGAAGTGGTATCTTCATCCCCCCATGCCAGAGCATGTGAAGGATATGGAGGTCCTCCCGACTAGCGGGGAATCCGTCGAGGACGCGGAGGTGGTTTTTTCGGCATTGCCCGCTGATGTAGCTAGGGAGGTAGAGCCCGCTTTAGCGGAAGCCGGACACGTGGTGGCCTCGAATGCCAGCGCTTTAAGGATGGAGGAGGATGTTCCCCTGGTGATACCGGAAGTGAACCCTGAGCACCTTAGGCTTATAGAAGTTCAGCGAGATCGCAGGGGCTGGGACGGCTGCGTCGTTACGAACCCGAACTGCACCACGATCATCTTCGTTCTCGCCCTGAAACCGATCCTCGACTCCTTCGGGGTGAGGAGGGTCCTCGTGGCCACTATGCAGGCCATCTCCGGGGCCGGGTACGGCGGAGTCCCGTCGATGACTATCCAAGACAACGTCATTCCGTTTATCGCGAAGGAGGAGGAAAAATCTCAAACGGAGCCACTCAAGATCCTTGGGAGGCTTGAGGGCGACGAGGTAAGGCCGGCCCAGATAAAGATCTCGGCGAGTTGCCACAGGGTCCCGGTGTTGGATGGTCATACGGTGGCAGCTTTTGTGGAGTTGGAGAGGGAAGCCGAGGTCGGGGATGTCGCCAACGTCCTCCGGCGGTTCCGAGGGAAACCACAGGAGCTCGAATTGCCGACCGCCCCAGAGCGCCCGATAATAGTTGAGGAAGGGCAGGATAGGCCACAGCCGAGGTTTGCTAGGTGGGCTGGGAGCGTCCCGGGCATGTCGGTCGTCGTCGGGAGAATTCGAAGGGACCAAGCGCTGGAAAATGGGATCAAATTTTTGGTTTCCGGAAACAACGCGATCCGCGGCGCAGCCGGGGCTTCGGTACTCAACGCTGAACTGATGAAGGCTGAGAACTTGCTGTAAAATTCGCTATCCTTTTTTCCGATATGCCGCCTGCAACTTCGACCACGCTCGTCGATAGGTGGCCCGGTACTTTCCTTTTTTGCCTCTCCTTTGGCGGGGTGAGGGTTTTTCTCGGTAGATCTCTTTGTGGCACTCCGGACAAAGGGCGACGTAGTTCTGAACTTCGTCCTCGCTTTCCCGACTTATCTCGTAAAGGTTCACCCCCTCCGAGGAGCAGATCATGCACCTGTCACCGAGAAGCTCCATGATCTCTCTCAGATTGGGGGAGCTGAGATTTTCGATCGCTTGCGGCACCTCGCTGATTGAACCCACTACTATGTCCGGCTTGACCCCCTCGGCGTCTATCCCCTTTGGACTTATCAGCACCGCATACATACCGGCAACTTTAGCGCCTACAGCGTCTTCCTCGAGCAGGTTTCCAACGTGGACGGTTTCTCCAGGGCTGACCTCAAGCTTCTCGAGAGCTACCCGGAAAATGTCCGGATGCGGTTTTCTGCGTCCGATGTCCCCCGAGACGACAACGGTTTGAAAGTACTTGTCCAGGCCGTTCGCCTCAAGAAAGTGCTTGGGGAGGAGGCTCATAGAGTTGGAAATCACCCCCAATTTAAACTTGGAAGAGAGCTTGGAGAGGACCTCCCTCGCGCCGGGCACCACGGTTTGGGGGAAGCACTTGAAGTAGAGCGATCGTAGGCCCTCTAGAAGTTCGCTTCTCGGAGCTATGTTTAGGTTCCGGAGGGAAATCGCGCAGAATTCCTCGAATTTCATCTCCAGATGCTTATTCCTCACCTCGCTCAACCTCTTCAAAGCTTTCTCCCAGCTCCTGCGACAATCTGCAGCGGTTACGTTGAAACCGTTGCTCCGGAGAAAGTTGACTATCTCTAGGCGATATGTCCTTTCCTTGAGATGCCCCGTCGCCAGAGTTCCTCCCACATCAAATGTCACAGCTTTTATCTCGTCCATACTCCATCTCCCCCATCCGAACGTTGGAGCACCCGGCGGAGCTTTCGGCGTGGGGCCCGACTGGTGGACCTGCAGTCATCGCTCGCAAATAGCTTGTGCTTCTGCAGGGCATGGCGGTCGGAACCTCCACGTTTCCGGCATCCGCCGAGTAGTTCAGCTTGGGATCCTCTCCAAATTTTAATCTTAGACAACCAAGTTAATAGTTGGTCACAAAAGCCCTTGGGCGTGGTTGTAGAGTTGGAGGTTTCAGTAATGGAAATGTTGCGGATGGTTTTGACGCCGGGGTATTATGCGGCCGGAAAACTGGATGGCAACTATACTAGGTTTGTCGGCGAAGTGAAGAAGAACTTCCGCTCTAACAGGCGCGAGATGTTCTGGCTGTTTCGCGCAGCACCCGTGGTGGAGCATAGTTTAGTTTTTATTCTCGGGATTATCTCGGCCCTTCTTGGGCTGGTGTTCCCTATGCTTGTGATGCTCGCCATTTACCCCATCGCGGGGTTTGGAGATATGTACCTGTGGAGGAAGACATACGGTAGCCTAGCCGAAAACGTTAGGTATCTGACCCCTCTACTGCTCAACTTGGACATACTGTACTGGCTGGCAATTGGCTACGTTGCCGGCTGGGTTCTTTTCTGAGCTCAGCTCTGAGGGATCGTAAACACGTTGGTTTCGACTTCCACGACTTCTATAATCTGCCCCGCGTTTTCCGAGGATATGATGAAGGGGATAGTCCCCGTTTCGGCGAAGTTCTTCTCCACTTCCGCGCCAGTCGGGTACGTTAGCTCCCACACTTTTTCCCCGTAGACCAATTTCACCGCGGCGCCGTACCCCTGGGGCAGGAGATACTCCAGCGTGTTCTCGAGATAAGAGGCCAGGTAGTCATTGTCGACCGTCGGTTCCTCGGGGATTATGAGCTGTTCGGCTATTGCTCTAATAATCGGGAGCCCGTGGGGCATCACCCAAGAATTTTTTAGGGCCTGGTATAGGTGTTCAGATTTCAATTCTAGTTGCCGATCTATGGCGGGTTCGAGTTGGAGAGCTATGAAGTTGGAAATAAATACCGTCGCCATTGCCAGGAGGATGAACATGAATGCCACCGCTAGAACGTCAGAGACCCCCCGCCGATCTATTCGTGCCATACCACCACCGTCAGACGTGCTGGAAACATTCTACAGTTTTTCCGAAGAGTTACTGGCAACGTTAAGGTATCAGTCATTTTGTCCTCGGGAACTTTCGGACCGTAGGGGCCTAAGTTTTCATCCGAGCCTCCGTCCCAATAGGAGATCCGGACTTGAAACCCGAAGTTGTCTCCCCCCACGGCGTACCTATAGTTTAAGTCGTTCAGCCTGTCGGGATCGAGCACGTAGGGATGAGGTTCCCGGGCGTCGGTCCACGCGAGGTCTTGGACGGTCAATCTAGTCGCGATGCTGGACGCAGAGTCGGAGAGCTTCACCATTGCCTCCACCTTCAAGTTCTCCTTATAGGTAGCAACCGTGACTAAGATGAAGGTGGCCACCAGGAGGATCGTCATCAGCACGCGCAGGAGCCTTGTTACGTCCATCAAATCATCTCATTGACGAAGATTTTCCCGTTCTCTATCGCTATGGCAAGCTTGTGTGTGCCGGTGGAGAGGTTGCCCCCGATTATGGGCCATGGATATCCTCCTTCCGGCATCTTGGTGCCGTCTATGGCGAGCTGGTTTTCCTTGAAGCTTAAGGTGTAGCCTTCTGGTATTTCCACGTCGACCGTGTGTGGATTCCCCGTCATGATCACGTACTCTATGGCCAAGTCCAGTTTGATGGCGGCCTCTTTGGCCCGCTCAGCTTTCGACAGTCCGCGGAAGCTCTGATATGCTGCAAAAAATATAGAGATGCATATTCCTGCTAAGACGACCAGCCCCAGCATGCGCAAGGCGTGCATTTTAGTCGCCCAATCGACGACTGTGGACTAGGATATAGTGAGTTTGTAGATTGCCGACTTTGTACCGTCCTCCGACGTTGCCTTGACGGTTATTGTACGGGTCCCAAGAGGTGCATTTGATCCCACCTGTATCGTCATGCTCGACCCGAATGTCGGGGTACCGCTGGAGGGGCTGAACGTTATGCTCACGTTGTCTGGCATTCCTTCGGCCGAGAGGCTCACGACCTTGTTGTATCCCTCAAAGGTTTCTACCCTCACCGAAACAGTACCCGAGCTACCCCGGGCAATGGTTCCACTGGAGGGGTTCAACGTAACGCTGTAGTTGAGGACGGTGCTTGCGGCTCCACCGAAGTGCCTATAGAGGGTCACACCGATCCCGAGGCCAATGGCGAGTAGAACTATCCCTGCCAAAAGCTTCATGACCATTGGCTCGACGCCGCGCTCATCATCGTAGATCCTCTTCAACTTCACCCCCTTCTCCAGGTGTTTACCCTCCTGCGATCGTGAGGAGCCCAAACCCTATATACGCAACGGTGAAAACGATCGTCGTGACCAAGGTGGTGGGGGCGACGGTTCTCCAGAACTCCACGGGGTCACGCCCCCCTCGGATTATTGCGATATACCGAGCCACGATTAGGGACAGGGTTATTGCCGTTGAGCCCATCAGTAGTTTTAGCAGGGCAAGGTCGCTAGACTCCATGGGGGCAGTCAGGAAGGGGAAATTTGCTAGCCCCGCCGCTTCCGCCTGCAGTGTGACGGTCAGAGACATTTCGGACATAAGTTCCATTACCCACACGGATAGAGCGCAAACCGTTGGAAGTAAAATTACGGACATCATCCACAGGTTGCTGGTGGCATCGTCTATCTTTTCCCTGAACCGTCTTTCCACCTCACGCAGGGTATCTAAAAGCTCCGCTGCCATCATGCATGCCCGCCCGGCGGCAACCTCCGATCCTCGCTTGATCATGGTTATTACTCCTAGGAGGCTACTCACGAGGGGGCTGTATATCCTCCTTGCAACGCCGCTCTCGAAAAAAGCGTGTTGGGCATCGACGGAGAATTTTTCCATGATGTCGCCAGCGTTCTTCAACTGCCTCCCGACCGCAGTTTCTGACATAAGTCCCGATGTTTCGCGCATGGCTTGGTGCATTGGAAGGCCGTCTATGATCCTTGAGCCCATGATGTTCAAGGCCATCGACCAGTCTGCCATCTCCTCCTGAACTTCGTTCCTCACTTTCGCCTTCGCCCCAATGTAGAGGTGGGAGTAAATCGCCAATCCCCCGGTGACTGCCCAGATCAGCCAAAAAGTGTTGGGGCCAGAAACCACCCAGCCGGCATTTTCCCACCTCAAAAGGTAGATGATACCTGGGGCGGCTAGGGTCGCGGATACTAGGATCACTGGGAGATACAACGGTAGGACATGACCGAAAAATCTGAACTTTCCAGGGGGTGGGAGACGCGGGTCGTCCGCGGGTATCTCCGGAGGCGGGATGACCGCTGGCCGTTGTCGCACCATGAAGATCGTGAAGGCGAAGAAACTAATGATGAGTGCTCCGGCGGCAAGCGTGAAGAATTTGAGGTCTACGAAATTCAGCCCCACCATACCGAATATCGGCGAGAGGCCTATCACGGCCACTATCGCTATGGATCCGAAAACTAGGAAAGTTATTGTCGGCGTCACGAGGGAGTTCAGCTTGAGTTCCAGCTGTTGTTCGGAGCTCTCAAGCACCCTGCGCGGCGCTTTTGCTACATCCTGCTGGCGCGCCGCTTCTTCCCGCTGTCCGGTGGATCTTAGGATGTCGAAGATGGCCCTTCGGGTCCCCTCGTCTATATCCCTCCAGCGGTGGGCGAGGATCGTGAGAAAATGGCGGGTACTTTCATATCCTCTCTTTTCATCTAGTTCTAGAAGTCCCCGCCGAATATCCTCTGCTAGCTTTCCATCGCTCGCATTTGCTGCGAAGGTCAAGGCCCCTCGAAGATCTGGGCGATGATGAAGTGCGAAGCTTAATAGCATAACCGTTTCGATGGCTTTTGACTGGGCCTCAGATTGGTTGATGTTGGCAACACTCGCCGGGTAGTAATAAAAGGATGCGCCCAGAAGGCCGCCGATTACCAAGCCTAGCGCCGGAAGATACAGCAAGGATAGAAGTTCTGCACCGAGGAGCGCCAGGATGACCCAGGCAGCGGTAGCCACAACTATGGGTAATAGTGTTACGAGAAAAAATCCGGCCCACCACTCCTCCGGTGTCACCCGGAGCCCCGCCCAAGAGAGATTTTTTATGGTGTTTTCTTGGAGGCCCATATCTTTCGTAAACCACCCGAGGAGGCGCCTAGATCCAGAACAAACGAGTTCGTAGAGGTTACGCGGCCGCTCCTCCTCTTCCTTTAACTTCTCCAAAATCTCCTGGACATCCCGAGATACACCTAGCGGTAGTTCCCGTTCCCTCAACTTCGCTCCTCCAGCCAGTTTTGCCATTCCTTCAATACCTGCTTGTAGTCCGGGGCGTTCTGCTCAATGGCGGCGAAATAGAAGTTGTAAGCTTCGCTAACGAAGGGAAGCTCGAGGTAGCTCTGGTCCCCGGTATTTCTGGAGAGATTCAACAGGTCTGATTTGATCCTCGCCTCCGTGAGTATTTCTACTATAAGTTCGCGTTCATCGATGGCCAACCTCCGGCACATGTCTGGGATAAAGTTGCTCCCTCCTCTGCTAGGCGAGAGAAAATCAATCTTCTTCGAAGCCTTGACGGGGTCGATTTTGGATAGATCGCGGGAGTTCAGGCGACTAACTAAGCGCCTGTCTCCGGTGAAGATCTTGTTTGACATTAGGATGTCTCTTCTCCTGTCATCGGTGAAGAGTTCGACGTACTCTGGGTTTCCACTCCACTCTTTTAGGACTTCGGAAATTTCTACAACCCTCCGGATGGTCCCATGCGGGGTGTCGAACTTCGCCGTGCTGATTATTAAGTCCACGTATTTGTAGGCTGCCTCGTGCAATCCCATGATGTTGCAAACTAAATCGTACATCTGTCGCTTCGTACGGACGTGAAACGTCGAAAGAACTGGCTGACTTCCTCTGCGTGCGGCTGCTCCCAAGGCGGACTTGACGGCCTCCATCGACCGTACCTCTGTAATTAACCAGTAGGCAGCTCCCCCGCGGAGGAAAGCGTCTATTTGCTTTTGAAGGTGTTCTGGATCTGCCACGCGAACGTTCTCGACATCGTAGCCGTGCTTCACAAAATCCTCGATATGGAGCTCCTCCGTATCTTGATAGCAGATTATCCGCTGGTGGGGACCTATCTCTGGGATTTGGGTTTCGAGGTACGATGTTTTCGCCGTTCCTATGTCGCCTATGCAGAAGGCGGATGCCCCCCTGCGGATGAGATTACTCACGACGGACGAGGCCAAGGGCGTCAGGGATCCCCTGTCCAAGAATAGCGGCTGAGTCCAAGGCTTGGAGCGGCGTTTACGGATGGCCATGGAGATGGAGTCCCTGTCCCATATTGCCGGATATCTGCTTACGAAGAGGCGCAATCCGAGCTCCGGAATCTCCACGTCTAGCTGTGGATGGGGCTCGTCGAAAGCTCTCCCGAGCCTCGAGGCTAGGATTTCTCCCAGCCCCAGTAGGGAGGGAGATGTCCAGTAAATGCCAGTTTCGCACTCACCCCACTTCTCGTGAATCACTCTTATTGGTTGTAGCTCGGGGGGAGCATCGATGTAAATGTCCGTAATGTACTCGTCGTGGCTTAGCGGTTCCAGTACACGATATGTGAGCCAGTTGGCTATGAGCTTCGCCAGCTTTCGTAGCTCCTCGGAGGAAGCTCTCACGCCGAAGCGCTCGCGAGCTAAGTACAGGAGCGTTTCGTACCACTCTTCCGCGAATCCCAACATCCTCGAGGGATATGCGAATCTAGCGTGGGGTGGGGCCCCCTTCAGCTCCATTCTGAAGGCTTCGTAGAGCAACTTCACGTGCTCCGCTGGTAGCTTGAACTCGGGAAGATCGAGATAGTAAAACTTTACTGGACGCCCGTGCTGGCGATAAATCCTGACTTCCCCCCTGCTACCGGGAAGCTGGTAAGAGTCTATCAGTTCGACTCTGCGTCTCGGGGCGATCCAAGCCCCCTCGACGAAGAAGGGCACGACCGTTGCTCTGAACACCTTATCGTAATCTCCTGAAGCTAGGAGCTTGTAAGAGGGGATGCTTTCGAGTGTCTTTTTGATCCCTTTGAGGAGCCTCATGAATCCTCTCGACGTACACTTGGCGCACTCGTCCTCCCGTTTGGCCGCTTCACTCGCCAGCTTGTCTAGGGGGGAAAGGTCGTGGGGATTCTCCATGATTTTCGGCCAAAGTGCTTCGAGTTTTCTCATCCTCTTGTCTACACACTTTTTACATTTGTCTCGCTCTTCGCTCGGCGCGTAGAATGTTCTGTCGCGCACGTTCGCCCCCAATACGGCTAGAGCTCTCCCGAGTCTCGACAGATCCGGAGAAAGGTAGACGCGGCGGTAGCTGTGCTTCAAGACGACACGTTCTACCTCCCCTTCGCTGGCGAGCCCTTCGAATACGCATCGTCGGCAGCTTGGGGAGTTTAGGCTACGCGGATTTGGGCAATCGTGGCAGTCCACTTCTGCTACCCGAATCGGTCCGGACTTTCTCACCTCTAGTTTCATTTTCCCACATTTTTTTCTCTTCTGG
>JAGGTB010000014.1 GCA_021163965.1 Hadesarchaea archaeon
TCCTTCGACAGTAGCTCCGCTTTCTTGTCCCTCCCGAGCATGTAACCGCCGATCTCGCCGCTAGAGCGCACTACCCTGTGACATGGGATCCCCTCGGGGTAGGGGTTCCTAGCCAGCGCGTTGCCGACGGCCCTGCAGGCACCGGGTCTGCCCAGAGCGCGGGCCAGCTCTCCGTATGTCGTCACTTTCCCCCTCGGGATCCTCAAAACAAGCTTCAGCACCAAGTCCTGAAATTTCGACATGCAACCGAAAAATTATGAGTTCAAACTTATTATTGTGGATTGAGCCCGGGGTGCCACTAATGATAGAAATCGACGGATCTATGGGCGAGGGTGGAGGAGCCGTACTTCGAACGGCGCTTGCCCTTGGCGCTCTAAGCGGACGAGGAGTTCGAATTACAAACATCCGCGCAAAACGCTCGAATCCCGGGCTAGCCCACCAGCATCTTCACGGCGTTAAGATCCTCGCGGAGCTTACGGACGCGGAGGTCTACGGCGCGGAACTCCGGTCGCAGGAACTGCTTTTTAAGCCCAAGAAGACTAAAGGGGGACGCTACCGGGTTGACATCGGCACGGCGGGAAGCACAACCCTGATCCTCCAAATACTGATGCCCGCAGCGGCTTTCGCCGACGCCCCAGTGGACGTCGAAATTCGGGGAGGGACAAATAATCCTTTCGCACCGCCAGTGGAGTACCTCGCTAATGTCACGTTGCCGATCCTGCGACGGATGGGCTACCGCGCCGAGCTCGAGCTCGTCCGAAGGGGGCACTACCCACACGGAGGGGGGCTTATACGCGCGAAAATTGAGCCCGTGGAGAAGCTGAGCCCGCTGAGGCTCACGGAACCCGGGAGGGTCGCCAGGATTAGGGGGATCTCCCACTGCGTCAAGCTCCCTGAGCACGTCGCCATCCGGCAGGCTCACGCCGCAAAGAAGATCCTGCTCAAAGCAGGTTTCTCAGCGGATATCGAGACGGAGTTCTACGAGCCCGAGAGGGACCCACACCTAGGACCAGGGAGCGGGATCGTCCTATGGGCCGAAACGGAGGGCGGAGCGCTGATCGGGTCGAGCTCACTTGGCAAGCGGGGGAAGCCTGCGGAGAAAGTTGGAAGGGAAGCCGCCGAGATGTTACTGCGACAACTCCAGACGCGTTGCGCCGTGGACAGATGGCTCACGGATCAACTCGTGCCCTACCTAGCGCTGGCCGATGGGGAATCGGAGATAACGAGCGCTGAGCTGACCTCACACACACTGACAAACGTGGCGCTTGTCGAGAAAATACTAAACGTGAAGTTTGACATTCAAGGAAAGCTGGGAACTCCTGGGCGAATGCGAATCGCTGGGATAGGGTTCCAAAGGGGCCCATAAATTTTTTCTCGCCGAAATTCCACAACAACTGGGACCGTAGCCTCAAACGAATGCTAGATGTTGCGCTGACTACTACTCGCATTCCGTTTCCTAGTCCCTCTTTTTAAATATCCTCCGCCCAATGCGGCAGCGGGCAGGTGAACACCGTCCCATTCGTGGTCGCGCTGGCGGTGATTTGGCACGCGGGGTTAGCATTAGCTGGGCGCTCTCGGCGCCCCTCTGAACCATCGCTCGAACGACTCCTCTGCTCCGCTGAACTAGAGCTACTCGAAACCCTGCGAGCAGAACTCGTCGCGCTTACCCGCTCCAAGCCGAAGATCAGCGGACGCTACGGGAGGAAATTACATGAAATCCAAGACTGGATCCGGCGGCTTAGAGGAGATAAGAGTGAAGGGTAACCTTCACGAGCATCTCCTTAAAAAACTGGACGAGTTCGTGAATCTTCCAGCCTCTTCTCTTCCCGAGGCGAGCAAACTCGGAGAAGAAATAAGCAAGAGCGCACGGGAATTCAGCGACACCGTCAACCTCCCTCCAAGACCCCGGAAGAGGCTGGACCTCCTCGTCGCAAAGATCTCCAGCCTATCCTCAAGGCTCACTCGCTCCGTCGCCAACTCCAGGAGAGGAACGTTCCGAAGGGATTGGGCCCGCTTCGCCCAAAGTGAGATCGTGCGACTGAAGGACGAGGCCCTGGCCCTGCGCGAGTTCTTGCTCTCCTACAGGAGAACTACGGAGAAGAAAGCCCGCCCACCAATGCCGATGCCTTCGCTTCCGGAGATAATTGAAGCCCTTCATTCCGAGGGAGCCATTCACGAGGTAACTTACGCCAAGATCATCAAATGCCTCAGCAAGATGGGATCGCGAGCATTGAGAAAACAAGAGAGGAGGATGGAAGAAAGGTTGCTGCGAATGTGGAGCTGGCTCTCAGACCTCAGGAAAATCAGGGGGCTGAACTAGGATGTTCGGGGAGAAAAGGGATGAGAGGAAGATCCTATCGGCGCACAGCAAATGGATAGCTGAGCTCCGCAACGCATCCCGCAGGCTAGAGACCCGCCTCCGCCTCCTAGAGAGTCGGGTGGCGATCATCGAATCGCAACTGGTGGAATTCACGAGAACCAAGCGCCAGCCAAGGAGCCCCGGAGCTAGCTGAAGGTGCTAGGATGGGGAAAAACCATGGGGGTGAAGAAAATGGGACGCAGATGGAGTTTGCAAATACTTGGGCATGAGAAGTCCCTGAAGCTCAATTGCGTGGGGTGCGAACAGGGGGCCTCCATCGAGCACTCCGAGGCTTGCATGCGGGAAGTCCTGCAGGCGCTCGCAGAACACCTAGATGTCGACGAAGTTGTCCTTACCGACGTGTACGCGCGGGAGTACTCCGGCGAGAGCTTGAAACTTCTGAAGGATGTCGCCAGAGTATGGGACGGTTGCCAGTTCTGGCCCTTTAGGCACCTCTCCCCGGAAGGATGCGAGCGCTGTAAGACGGAACGGGAGGAGCTGATACGCCGCGTACTGGAGCAGTTCCTTGGAGACCCTTCACGCGCGCTCCGTCAACTGGAAGAAACAAAAAAGAAAGTGACCGTAGCAGCGAAGCGAGGAGCGGAAAAATGCAGACGATGCCGGATTGAGTTCCTAGAGCAGATCGTCAAACCGCTGATTTCGGAGTTCAAAAAGGCGAAGCTTGCTAGAAGTCCAAAGGAAAGAAAGGGCAGGGAATGGTACGCGCTCCTCCTTAACCCGACAATAAGGCCGTGCTTCATCAAATCGAAAATCCAGCTCAGACCTCCACCTGGAGCGAGGCTCGAGGACGCCTACGAAATGGACGGAGGTGAGGTTCGGATTTACAGGTTGCCCGGCGAACTTCAGTACCTTTACTTCCTGATCCCGCCGGAGTACAAGCTACCGCCGGAGCAAGTCTCTCTCCTACAGGAGGCGAGACAAGAGCTACTTGAGAAGTGCCACGAGCTGGACCTCTGGGAGCCAAGGGCGAGGGAGAAGCTCAGACGCCGCGTCCGAGGGTTACTCACAAGGCTCGCCGCGGAGGGGGAAGCTGATATCCCCCAAGAGAAAATCGAGGAACTCTCGAACCACCTGACCAAATTCACCATAGGATTTGGGGTACTCGAGACCCTGTTGAACGACGGGAAAGTGCAAGACGTTTATGTAGACGCCCCAATCGGCAAGACCCCCGTTCACATAACCCATTTGGACTTCGAGGAGTGCCTCACAAACATCTTCCTCACCCCCGAGGACGCGAAATCGTTAGTCTCCAGGTTCAGGGCGATTAGTGGGCGCCCCTTTTCCGAAGCTTCCCCAGTGCTCGATCTCGAGCTTGAGGGGACCCGCGTGACGGCAATCCAAAACCCCCTGAGCCCCGAAGGAGCAGCATTCGCGTTCCGGAGGCACAAATCCACCCCCTGGACCCTCCCGCAGTTCATTCAAAGGCGGTTTCTCACCCCAACCGCGGCTGGTCTCCTCAGCCTGCTCGTCGACTCCCAGTCCTCTCTCCTCATCACCGGGAGCCGCGGGTCCGGGAAGACCTCGTTGCTAGGAGCCCTAATGCTCGAAATCCTCCCAAAGTTCAGAATTATATCGGTCGAGGACACGCTGGAGCTTCCCACCAAGCAACTCCGAGATCTCGGGTTCAAGATCCAGTCACTGCGCGTGCAATCTGCCGTTTCCGGCTCCGGTGCCGAGCTGCGTGCGGACGATGCCCTAAAAACCGCCCTCCGCCTCGGGGAGTCCGTTCTAGTAATAGGTGAGGTGCGTTCCTCGGAAGCCAAAACGCTTTACGAGGCAATGCGAGTCGGAGCCGCTGGGAATTCGGTGATGGGGACAATCCACGGCTCCACGGCCAGAGACGTGTTCGAGCGGATCGTTTACGACCTCGGAATCCCTCCGAGTTCCTTCAAGGCGACAGACGCAATCATCGTCGCCGCACCGATACGGGTCGGTGGAGGCGCTCGTCGCGTCAGGAGATTGACCCAAATAACGGAAGTCAGGAAAGACTGGAAATCCGATCCGGTGAGCGAGGGTGGCTTCGCGAACTTGATGGTCTACAAACACTCCGATGACACAATCCGACCGACATCCGTGCTCAAGAAATGCTCACAATTACTCGCAAGCATCGCGGAGAAGTGGGGAACCGGGTACTCCGACGTGCTTAAAAACCTGGAGCTCCGGGCGGAAATTCAGAAGAGGCTTGTGGAGACCTCATCCAAACTCTCGAAGCCGGAGGTACTTGAAGCCGAGTTTGTGGTGAAGTCCAACCTCGTTTTCCACAGCCTCCTTGAGGAAGAACTCCAGCACGGGAGAATAAGGTATGGACGCATTCTCGACCGGTGGATGGAGTGGTTAGGGAGGGCCGTGTAGTTTGTTGGACTCCATCTACGTGCGGCTCTGCAGGTGGGCGGGTGGGTTCAAGGGTCTCAGGAGACCTGTCCCCGAGGAACTATGCCGAAATTTGGAGTTCTCCGAATTACCAGTTGAGGGGGAGGAGGTATCCGCCCTTGCCTCCCTCGGAGCGGCGCTTGGTGGCATTGCGGTCATTGCGGCAATGTTCTCACACTTGCTTTTCCACCTGTCCCCCATCTTCATCATTGCGATATCCCCCTCACCGCTCCTAGCGTACATTTTTGCGGGTTGGTACCCGAGCTTGAAGGCCGACCGGGAAATCATCCGGGGCCAAGGGGAAGCTCCGAGGCTCATCAGCTATATGACTATGACGCTGCGGGTAAACCCGAACTTGGAGAGGTCTGCAAAGTTTGCTGCCGAGCGCGTCGGTGGAGCCCTCGGGCGGAGCCTGCGGGAGGAACTGCGGAGAATGTACCTACGAATCCACGAGGACATAGAGGAGGCTATTTCAAAGTTCGTGCACCACTGGAAGGGGAGGTGTAAGGAGCTAGAGCGCTCCATGTATCTTCTCAGGATCTCCGTTTCCGAGCGGGAGCAGGGGAGCAGACTAAAGATCTTAGACCGAGCGCTTGAACTCAGCCTCGAGGGTGTGCGGGAGCGGATGATGGACTTCGCCTCGAAGCTACATCTTCCGACCTTGGTCATTTACGGTCTCGGCGTCCTTCTCCCGCTCGTGTTCTTGGTGGTGCTACCGGTGCTGTCCGTAATAAACCTCCGCATCGGGGCGGGAGAAATGGCGCTGGTTTACTGCGTCGTCTTGCCCCTCTCCATCTACGGACTAGGGAAGTACGTGCTGACCAAGCGCCCGCTGGCCTTCCCTCCACCGGAGATTCCGATGCGGGGAAAGGCCACCCGAAGTCTGTGCATCGCGATCCCCCCGGCTGCCGCTCTAATGCTACTATCCCTCTGGACGGGCCTCCCGCCAACCGCGCGTCCCCTGCTGGTGCTCTGGGGGCTGGCGCTCGGGATCTCCACGTACCTGTACCTGGGTTCGGCGGATGCTTACCGCGCGCGCCTCGAGGAGGAAAAAGTTGAGGAGGAACTCCACGATGCCCTAATCCAGCTGGGGAACCACATGGGAGGGAGAAGACCCGCTGAGGACGCATTCAGGCGCGCGGCGGAGACGAGCAAGGGAAGTCGCATCGCCAAGATATTCGAGCGGGCATCCGCAAACATTAGGTTGGGTGGGATGAGACCGTATACGGCATTCTTCGACCCAGACGAGGGAGCACTGAAAGACGTGCGCTCCCCCACCGTGCGAAGCGCGCTACAGGTGCTCATCGATGCCATGGAGCGGGGGAGTCAGGTCGCCGGAGAAGCGGTCTTAAGCCTAGCCAACCACCTGAGAGAACTGAAACGCGTGGAGACGGATATCCGCAGATCTTTAGGGGAAATAGTAAACTCGATGCGTTCCGTTGCACTCTTCTTCGCTCCCTTCATAGCAGCGACGGCGGCCTGCCTTCAGGAGGCCTTGGTGGCTGAGGCTTCCGGAATCCCCTTCCTGGGGGGCGAAACGTCCATGCCACCCGAGGTTTTCCTGTATGTGATGGGATTCTACACAATCGTCATCACTTGCATAATGATGAGCTACTCCGTGGAGATAGAACGCGGCGCCGACTCGGTAATGAAGACCGCCGCTATCGCTAGGAGCCTACCGACCGCCATGATGGTCTTCACCTTCGGCGTGATCCTCGGCAAGCAGGTGTTCAGCTTCATTTGATAAACGGGTTCAAAGGCTGTCCGACAACAAGCAAAAAATTCTAAAGGGATGAAAGACTATTTTTTTACAGGTGATAAAAAATGAGAATGACTCCAAGCCAAATTGAAGAGGCGAAAAAACTCAGAAAGAAAGGGCTAAGCTACGCCAAAATCGCCGAGAAACTCAAGGTGCCGGAGCACTCGGTTTACTACGCCATCAACCGAGAAAAACTCTTGGAATACCACAGGAAGTACTTCCAGAAATGGAAAGAAAAACACAAGGGGTACATGAAGCGTTACCTGAAGAAGTGGAGGGAGAAGCACCCGGACTACTTCAAGAAGTGGAGGGAGAAGCACCCGGACTACTTCAAGAAGTACAGAGAGCGAAAGAAAAGGGAAAAAGCGTGAAAGTTTTATTCCCGGAAGCAAATCCCTCTCTCGGTGCGGCCGTGGTCTAGCCTGGTTATGACACTGGCCCGCCACGCCGGTAACGCGGGTTCAAATCCCGCCGGCCGCACCAAAGCCGAGTTATGGTGCTTCCCCCAATGCTAACGGGGCTCAATTCTCACTTTTTTTTAACGTTCCAAATAAGGAACATTAGGGGGGCTATTTTGGAGGTTAAACCGTTCGCGCTAGGTCGCAGTATACTTCTTTGCCATGGCTCCTCCCTTAAGTTCATAGAACCATACAAACGCATCCATCGAACAACGCGAACCTTTCGCTTCTTTCCAAGGGGCCGGGTTCCTCCGCGAGTCGTTGCCCCTTCACCCTCGCGAGAGGAGGGCCAACACTTTATTCCTGAAACTGGCGGGATACTTTTCCAAATACCCCTCGAGTTTTTTACGATCGACCCTTCCTTCGAATCCCCTCACCAGGGGTTTTTCGATCTCTCCGAAATAGACCATATCTATGAGCGTCTTTTCCACATCGCTTACGGGGAGGGAAAAATCGCCGCGCTGGTAGTACTCGTAGCCGAAGAAGTACTCCCTGGAAATCCGCCTCACCAGGACGTTGTGCCCCATCACCTCCCTGATGCCGCTCCTCACTCTCCTGTTGGTGATTATCACCGGAGAGGTCTCTTGCTCCCACAGGTTGTGAAAGCTCATCGCGTCCTGCAACCCGATGTAAGCTGGCTTCAGACAGTGCACTAAGAGAGAAGGATCATCGTGGATGGTGTAGTACCCGCGCGTTATCCTCTTTACCTCGCCCCTCTTCAGGAGGTGGTTCATCACGACGCAGGCGTAGTTTTTGTCGCCGACCAACGTCGAAATTGACTGCAAGTTCGCAACTGGCGTGCTCTCGAGGAACTCCCTTACCTTTTTTACCAGACGGCCGCTCATCTCGCCCACCTTTTAATGTACTCGAGCATGTCCTCTTTGCTTGGGATCGCTCCGAAGAGCAGGAGAGTTTTGAGTTCCTTTTCATCCACGGGCTGCTTGAAGTTCTGGAGAAAGTTTGAGAGCTTTGATCTCAACCTTTTGGATTTTTCCGCGTACCTCAGGAGGAAGAATATGTCGTACAGGTCCCGGATCTTTCTCCTCTTCAAATAAGCGTCGATTTTTTCACATACCATGGCCTCGGGAGTCAGTGTGTAGACGTTCAGCAAGTTTCCTTCGTAGGTCTCGTACTCTTTTATGACCCCCCTGACGCGCTTGAAAATTGCCTCGATCCGTATCTCCGCCTCCCCAAATTTCAGGGTCGAATACAGCGCGTTTTCTTTAACTCGCTTCTTCACCACCTCGAACCCGCGCTTGTTCAGCGCCTCAAAAAATCTGTCAATTTTCCCGATGTCCCTCCCGATGTAGACATCGATGTCCTCCGAGAACCTGTTCCCGGAATAGCAGCGCCATATGGCCGTGCCGCCGTGCAGGACGCCGCGGGGGAATGCAGAATAGAGGACTTCCACCGCAATGTCCTGTGCCACAGCGATTTCCCCGTGGCGCTTCCTCCTTATTCTCCGGTGCAGGGGGATTCTTTTTGGTTTCGTCTCCATCATCGATTAACTGAACTTATGATTATTTATAAGTTTGGTTAACTGAGCGAGGGAGGGCTTTCGCTGAGAGGATTTCCCCCCACACGTTCCGTTAGCCTCGGACGGTTCGAAAATGATGAGAATAAAAAAAATACTCAAGCATTCTTTCAAAAACATAAAGTGTGAAAACTGAAGTAAATTTCCGTTTTTTGAAAGTATCTCCCCGCTTATCGTGGAGTTTGACATGAGGCGTCCCGTCGAGCAGCCCGTAGATGAACCCCTGCAGCTTGTGGTGATACTTCAAGTCGTAGGATTGGTCTTTCATCGCTCGAAGCTTGAGCAGGAGTCGCATGATACCCTCAGCCAATTACCCGTGTGTTTCTAACCATCTAAATGCAATTAACCTATGAAAATGACCCCGTCCAACTCTTTGAAATCGGGGTCGCCGGTCAACACCTTGGCGTTCTCCCTGATTGCAGTAGCATAAACGATGGCATCGCCGAGCCCCCATTTTTTCTCCCGCTTTATTTTAGCAGCATCTACGGCTATTTCCTCATCGACATCGCAAACGAACGACCTTCGCTTCATCACCTTCCTTTTCTCCTCCGCCGTTTTCTCGTCGTAAAACTGGAGAATCCAATAATATACCTCAGCGAGGTTGATCGTGCTTATAATCACCACTTCCTCTAAATCTTCGATGACTCGCTTCGCCTTTTTTCCGGCTTCGGTCCCCTTGAAATACTCGATCCAAGCCCATGAATCAACCAAAACGGTCAATCTTTTCCCTCTCGAAGGTCTTCAGCCGGGGAAGGGAACCAAAGTGGGACCCTTTAAGGGTTTTTGCACTTTTCAGAAGCATTTTTATCACTTCCTCGGTGGACTTGGCCCCAGTCTCTTTTTTTAGAGCGTTTAAACGTTCAAGGACTTCCTCATGCACTTGAATCGTGGTCACCATTTTTCCGCCTATGTTGCTATAAGATATAGCTCTATAAATCTTTAATTGAGAGTCCTTATGGAATCAAAGCTTTCGTGCCTGCAGTTGACTTGGGTGCCGTGAATTGCCCCCTTTAGGGGTTAATCACGGTGATAAACGGTTCTGATGTCCCAATCTTCGTGCCCTTGAGCAGGAAGATGTTCGAGAAGCAGAAGAACTTGTACAATTGAGCAAACGATAGATAAATCCTTGGAGCTTACGATAGTATTTCAGACCGTGCGCTTGATCTTTCGTTGCGCGAAGCTTGACCAACAGACGCGTGCGAATCTACCAAAAACCCTTCAGGTGCTCCCTTCCTCCAGCTCCCCCATCTTCTCCATCTTCTTCATAAATTCTCCGACGACTTTCATGAAGTAGTCCACGACTTCCTCTGGCCTCATTTTGTTCTGGATCCCGGTCTCGGCTAGCTTGCCAGCGGTATGAAGAATGCTACGAACTCTTCAAATGGAGGAACTTCCTCGAGTTTTGGTCTGGATTCCTTCTTCAATATTTCACCTCCACTTCCCTTTGAGGATGACGAACATAAATGGTTATCGACTCTTGTTCATTTCAGGTCATGCGCTTGATCCCTTACTACCCGGAGCTCAATTGAAAGCCTCGCCAATCAACGGCAAGGGCCGTCCCCCAAAAACCCACTCTATCTTGTTCGCTTCGAAAACGCCGGGCTCGGAAGGGTCAAATCCGGCGAGGGTTTACCCGGTCTTTGGAAACCCTAAAGATATTATTTTTTTCACGATTTTCCTGAACTCCTCCACAACCTTTAATCCAGACACCAATATCCCGTAAACCTTTTCGAGATCAAGCCCCCAATAGAGATGGACCAACACATTTCTAAAACCGGCCAATTCCGACAGCTCATCGGAGAGTTCGGATGAGATCATGCCTTCCTCCGAGAGTATCTGAAAGCTTTCCCGGTATGTGGACGGCCTCTTTAAACTACGCTCGGCTATCAGGTGGTTCGCTATGTCGATCGTCGCCTGGATGCTAACAAGAAGGGCATGCAAGACCATGTTCCGTTTATCCCTGTCCCGTCGCAGTTCATCAAGCGAGATACGCTGATACCTCCGCCAGTCCTCCATCGCCTGCTCAAGTTCTCTTATGTGATCGATTATCCCCCTTTTGTCGAACACCTCAGGCCCTCGCTAGCAATTTTTCGTCGAACCAGTCCAAGACCTCCCGGTAATCCAGATACTCGGATAGGACCCCACTCTCATACCTGACCCGCCCAGCCTCGTCCCTACAAAATATCGGCCTGCCGCTCTTTACGACCTCGTGCTGAAAGTACACCGGGGAATGGTTGAGTACCTTGACATCGAGCTCAAATTTGTAATCCAGCGCCTTTTCGATCGCCAGTGCAACCCTCATGGCGAGCCTCTCGGACTCGTAGGCCGGGAGAGGATCAGAAAGCAAGATCGCGACATCGATATCCCTGAACCTCCCGCCTTCGTGGAACGAGCCGAAGATGTACCCCAGCTCCACCTCCTTGAATTCCGATAGGGTTTCCGAAATTTTTTTGATTGCTTCATCCTTCCATTTCATCTTCCCACAACCGACATTCGACCCGTGCTGTAATAAACTTTTATCGCCTGTTAAGGGTGCTGTTCAAATAAGCAAACGAGATTAGACAAAAATAGATTTTAATATTGAAAAAATAACTCTCCACGATGTCCGAGGAGTACTTCAAACGCAGGTTTGGCGAGATACTGGGCGAGGGCGGGGAGCCGACGCCAAAGACTTTGGCAGAGATCGTGAAGGAGTCGGGACACTCCCGAGCGACCGTGCTCAAGTGGTTAAGGAAGCTCGAGTCGAGCGGCTTAATCAGGAGAAAACCGCTAATCGAGGGGCGCGGGCGCCCCAAGTTCGTATACTACCCGGCGCCCGGTCTTTTGATCCCAGCCGGCGGGCCGGCCGATCTCGTGTCGGTGTCGTTCGCGGAGCTCCGAAAGGCGTGCAGGCATCAAAAATCGGGGTTTTGTAAGAGGGCTGCCCAGAGATGCCAGCGATCCAGCTGCCCTTTAGTCGGGGGATGACATTTTTGTCTATTTTAGTCTAAATCACATCCCGTAATTTGAACAGCACCATCCAAATCTTTCGTGGCAACATGAGTGTAAATCTCCGTCATCAATCAAACCTCCTACGAGATATGCTTTCAATACTACACTAGTCCGATTCAAACTATGCAGAACATGAGGACGTATAGCAACTCCTTCTTCGATTCATACCCTACCTAATTCTCTACGGTATTCATGGAGAGAACGCTAAAACCACGCCAAAATCCCATAACTCGCCCAAATCTTTCAAATACGCAATCTATATCACGATGGATCGCCCTGAACACGAGGGCTAAGTGAAGCAACCCCTGAAGAGGCAAAATCATGGGGCAAAGTTACGCCAGATGCAAGACTCGTTACTGTGATCGGCGACGTGACAGCCGTCTTTCTGATTATCGTTGCTGCAGTGCTCAAAAAATGATCTTATAATCTCTTGCGGCTTCAGAACGATATCATTTCGTAGTTTTTTATCCTTTCAAAAGGCTAAATTACCAAAAAGTATCAAAACATATTGTAACTGGAAGATTGGTGTTACCTTGGATGAAGATAAAATTTATCTGGATAAAAACGCTTTCAAAGTATTAGCTTCAGACACGAGAATTGCCATTTTGAAGGAACTCGATAAAAGACCCAAGACGGTTACTGAGTTATCGAGAGAGTTGAATTTAACTAAAGCCACCGTTCACGAACATTTATCCAAACTATTTGACGCTGAGTTGATAATAAAAGATGAAGACACGCGCCGCAAGTGGGTGTATTATAAACTCTCGAAAAAGGGAAGAAAACTCTTTCACCCTCAAAGAATTAAGATAGAAATATTTTTCATATCCGCGCCGCTGGCCTTTGTTGGGGGGATTTTAGAGATTTATAGATTCATCGAAGGTACCCTCTCACCAGTTGAACCTCGGGGTGTTCCACCTTGTGAAGGACCTTTATTCCATATAGTCCATGATCCCGTCCATCTCGCCACGGGTTTGGCTCTCATCTCAATTGGCATATCGCTTCTATATTTAGCTCTTAGGATCAGGAAGAATTATTAGGTAAAAACCGAACATTTTCAAAAAGATTTTAAAATTTTAAAAAACGTTTTTGTTTGGATTAAATTGGAATGTAGAACATTATTACTAACGCTGTGGCACGAAGACCCCCCATACGACGTAATCCCGGTTAGCGACACCGAATTCTACACGCGGGGGCCTTAAATGAAGCGCTTCACCACAGGGGAAATTTTGGTTATTTTTGCAATTTTAGGTATTTCAACTGCTTCATTGCCCCAAGTGATTCCAGAACAAGAACAGAATCCTGTTGGTGGCGGTCGCAGCCTCCGCAACTTTGAAGTGGGTACTCCTATTACCCTCCAAGAGGCTAGGACCGAAGCCCCATTTGCCCTCATGCCTGTGTACTTGCCGGGGGAGAACCTCTCACTAAGAAGAGTGACAGGACTTCCAAGACTTCTTCACGAGAATGATGGTTTATACCGTGAGATCCGCCTCTTTTACTCGGATCGACCAATAACTATACTCCCCATGGACCCTTCAGCAGTGCAGAGATACCCAGCTGCAGCAAAGCTAGCGGTGATAACATCACAAGAAACTGGCAATGTCCCCGATGAAAACTGGATATACAACTTTGTTGCTGAGTGGAACCAAGAACTTGGAAAGGAAATCTTCGTGGTCACCAAGGTTCGAGGGACGGTGGGAATTGGCGTGGATCTCGGCCACGTAAACAAATTCCGTGATGGATCTGAGGAACCTGTACCTGCAAGCGTGACTTGGTGGGAAGACAATCTGAGGATTGAAGTCAGGGGGATGTTTTCTCTTGAGGAGCTTTTAAAAACCGCCGAATCAATGAAATCTCTAGAAACATTTTAAAACGCTCGATGAAAGATGCAGGCCTCCTGCTCGGGGTCTATGGATTTTACCTGATATTGATACTCCTGCCCTAGCCCTGTCGATACCGCGTACGTAGACGGCTTTCGGCAGGTTCCGATTCAAACTTTCCCGCCTTCAGCAGGGCCAGCGCCAGCCTCCTCCTTTCAATACTACACTAGTCCGATTCAAACGGTCACAATAAGGGCGACCGAGGGAACCCACACCGTACTTTCAATACTACACTAGTCCGATTCAAACCGTTTTCGCGCCGATACGCACCGTTAAGAGGGTCCACTTTCAATACTACACTAGTCCGATTCAAACGTCCGCGGTGCCCGAGAGGAAGATGCGCTACGTGGTCTTTCAATACTACACTAGTCCGATTCAAACGCAAGAATCGCCAAGATCGTCGGCTACCTCACGCTTCCTTTCAATACTACACTAGTCCGATTCAAACAAGAAAACAACCCTCATAAGGGTATCCAAATCGACAGCTTTCAATACTACACTAGTCCGATTCAAACGGCTTGGTGAAATACAGGTATGAGGTGGAAGGAATACTTTCAATACTACACTAGTCCGATTCAAACCCGCCGTGGTCGCCGCGATGAGGTGGCTCATAGACCACTTTCAATACTACACTAGTCCGATTCAAACTCATCGATGATAAGGCTCGGTGCTACCCTTCCGCCGTCTTTCAATACTACACTAGTCCGATTCAAACATTCAGAATCGTTATGCAGACCCGCTTGGGATGATACTTTCAATACTACACTAGTCCGATTCAAACCAACAGAGGCGCCTCACCGCGCTGTGGTGGGCACTTCTTTCAATACTACACTAGTCCGATTCAAACGAAGGAATATCTTGAGTGGCTGGGGAATTATGCTGACTTTCAATACTACACTAGTCCGATTCAAACTATCCATTGCATCTTCGAGCCCCTCGAACCTGCCCCCTTTCAATACTACACTAGTCCGATTCAAACACGGGTGGGCGACGTTTGCCTCGAGGTCGTGCTGGGCGGAGGACTTTCAATACTACACTAGTCCGATTCAAACAAGTCATCGTGGGGGGAGTTGGGGGAGTATTGGCCACTTTCAATACTACACTAGTCCGATTCAAACCTACCACCCCTCCACACTCCTCCAAAAGCCACACTTCTTTCAATACTACACTAGTCCGATTCAAACCCAGGAGAACGTCGGGGTGAACGTGGTCAGCCTCGTCTTTCAATACTACACTAGTCCGATTCAAACCCGCTTGAGCATCTCGACGCATTTCCGGTATACGCTCTTTCAATACTACACTAGTCCGATTCAAACCAAGTTTGGAAAAGTCGGTGCCCATCACTATGACCACTTTCAATACTACACTAGTCCGATTCAAACCATCGTGTTGAATCATCTCTGTCCTCAGAATCAGCTTCTTTCAATACTACACTAGTCCGATTCAAACCCCAGATAACGACATACGTTCCTGGCTTCACCAGCCAGCTTTCAATACTACACTAGTCCGATTCAAACCGCAAAGTCATCGGCGCGGCGCGGGAAGTGAAGAAGCTTTCAATACTACACTAGTCCGATTCAAACCCCCCACTAATTTTTACGCTAGGAC